>JAUIJJ010000026.1 GCA_030431385.1 bacterium
GATGACTGCGCCAGAGACTTCCTGCCCGAGGAAATCCTCGGCGGTCTCGCGCATGCGTTGAAGGATCTGGGCGGAGACGAACTCCGGGGGGATGACACGTCCATCGGCCAACTCGATCTCAGCCCGGTCGCCTTCGCCTTCTTTGATCGTGAATGGAAAGTCTTCGAGGTAATCCGAAAGTTCGGAGTAGCGGCGGCCGATGACCCGCTTCGCGGATCGAACGACTTGCCCCGGGTAAGTCGCCGCCTGCCGCTTCGCCAACTCCCCTACTACCATTTCGTCTCCGTTGAGTAGGAGAACGCTTGGTGTGGTCTTGGCGCCTTCGATATTGGTGATGGTTTCGATGCGCTGGCCGATCAGGCAGGCAACGACCGAGTTCGTGGTACCGAGATCGATTCCGACTGTAACGCCCATTTACTTCTTCTTGTCAAAGATTGAGGGGAACATCTTCTCAAGGAAACCCTTGGGCTTCTGGTCCTGTTCTATTTTTTCGACCAGGCCGAGTCGGAACTTGGCGCGCTCGTGATCCGGGTCCCAACGGAGAATGTCGCGGTAAACGTCCGCTGCCTTGGAGGCGATGCCTACTGTTTCGTAGATCTCGCCGAGGCCGAGCTTGAAATCCATGTTATAGGCGTCCATCTCGCAAGCGCGCTCTGCCGCCGCGACTGCCCGCGTGAAGCTGCTCTTCGACTTCATCATGCAGGTCGCCATCTTCATGTGGTAGTGCGGCTCGCCTTCTGGATCGTTCTGAACCGCTGCCTCGAAAAATGGGAGCGCCTTCTTGTACTCTCCAGACTTGTAAAGCTGCATGCCCTTCACGAAGGCCTTCTGTGCAGTTACGACGCGTTGACCGGCCAAATCGGAAGATGACATCCGCGTGCTGTCGGAAATCTGGCCAATCTTAGACGTTTCCTGAGAGATGCGCTGAGTATTGACTGAATCAGATGAAGGTGGCGGGCCTGCCGATGGAGGAAGCGATCGCTGCTTCGAATCGGACGCTGTTGTCGGGGCCGGGGCCGACTTCTTGTTTCCGCGTGAAGCGTCGTAGGCCGCCCGCTTCTTCGGGTCTTTCAGAGTATTGTAGGCCTTGGAGATAACAGCGAGCTTCTCGGCGCTCTCGCGGCCTTCTTCCGGGGTCTTTGCCCGATCAGGGTGCAATTCACGCGCAAGGCGATAATAAGCACGCTTGATCTCCCTGTCGGGAGCTCCGGGGTCGACACCTAACGTTATGTAATAGTCTTCCTCGCGTGGCATGTGAGCGTGGAAAATCCCTTTGGCAGATTACTTTAGACGGCTCCCTGTAGGGAACCCGCGATTCTTCTGAGGCTTCCCAGTTCGCACTCAAGTGTCAACGGTTTTGCCGGGCCCACTTCACCCCTTAAAACGTGGTTTTACAACAATTTGGGGACGAGATCGAACAGATCATGAAAAAATTTCACCCTAAAACGCTCGAACGGCAAGATTGGACAGATTCTGAAGCGAGCACCAGAAACCCGTTAACCCTGAAACAGCCAAAGGCCATCCCCGGAAAGTGCTGGCTACCGGTGCCACGCCTCTCCGAGAGCTTTCTCGATGGCTCCGATTCGCTTTTCCCAAGTATGCCGCCTGGCCAGGGCACGGCGTTGGGTTTCAAGCGCGTGGGAATCGCCGAGTGCCGCTTCGATTTCTCGCATCCAATCCTCCGCTGAGTCGGCAATACGCACGGCCGTGTGGTACGGCTGGACAGATTGCAGCGGGCTGGAAACCACCGGGCGCCCCGTCGCGAGGTACTCAAACAACTTCAGCGGTGACACCGCCCGCGTCGCCTCGTTCCGAACATAGGGAATCACCAACACATCCGCTTCGTGAAGAAACGGCGGGAGCCGCTCATAATCGACGTGCCCGATGAAGTGAATGTTCGCAGCCTGTTGAAGCGGTGCAACGACCGCGCTCGAGTCCGCGCCCTCCCAAAGCGGCCCGACAAGCACGAACTGCCAGTCCGCGCGCTCCTCCGCCATTCTGTGAATGAGCCCGAAGTCCAGCTTATGGGGTGCGAGGTTTCCGCTGAACAGTACCCGCGGCTTCGGTAACGCGCGGAGCCTCGCGAACTGCGTATCGCCCTCGCCGTTGCCGGGGGTGGAGAAATGGTCGTAGTCCGCTACATTCGGCATGAAGTGCGCCGCCGGGGCGACCCTTCGCGCGCGGTCGTGGAGCGAGCGCTCTGTACAAATCACAACGTCGGCGCGGGACAGCATCAGCGTCTCCGCTTCGCGAATGGCAGAGGCATCCGCCCCGGGGACCGCTGCCAGATCATCGACCATGTGATAGACAATCAGGCTCGGCTCAATCGTGTCCAGCAGGTAGGCGGCGTACGGACTATAGACCCACGCGATCGGCTTCGGGAAGCGGGCAAGGGTCCGCCCGCACTGAACCTGAAACGCGCGACGGTTAAGCGCGATTTGAGCGCGGGTGCTCCACTTTGGACGAACGATCGGTGAGATGGACCAGAGTCGCTTCTCCCTCTTGCGAGGTCCTGCAAACCCGCGCTGAAGCCGCTTCCCGATCCGCGCCAAATCGGTTCCCGAGGAAAGCTGAGGCGCGCGCGTTCCAAGCGTCTCGATGAACAGGACTCGATTGTTCTTGGCTGCCAATCGGCGCATCAGATGATGTTTGTTAGTAGGTAGAAGGGTATCCCAATCCGCAGTGGAAAAACAGACGATGTGTTGTTTTCGGAGTGAGAATGACATGGTGCCCGCCGTGGGAGTAAGTCCGCCTGTCAGATATCGAAACCCATGGGAACCGCCCGTCCGTCAGAGATACAAGTGGAAGGGTGCGTGGCGCACGTTGGATTAGTGGGAGCGTCATTTTGCAGCTTGACATCCACTTGGTAGCCTTGGTTACAAATACGGGTAGCAGCAAGCCCTACTCCCACCTTCCCAGGAATCGATATGAGAGCATGACAATGAGAAACCAAACCTTACTTCTGATCGCGCTTTTGATGTCAGTCCTTGCGATGAGTTGTACTCAGGAGCCACGCACCGACGAGGCCGCCGAGGGCGACTCGACTTACCACGTCGCCGCGACCGTTGGCATGGTTTCGGACATCGTAAAGAACGTCGCTGGCGATCGCGCGACGGTGACGACAATCGTCGGAGCAGGTGTCGATCCGCACCTGTACACACCGACCCGTGGCGACATCGCAGAGTTTCAGAAAGCCGACGTGGTCTTCTACTCCGGGCTCCTTTTGGAAGGGAAGATGACCGACCTCTTCGAGCGTCTAGCCGAGGATAAGCCAGTCTACGCGGTGACCGATCTGATCGACGAGGAGTACCTGCTGCCGATCAGCGCCGGACACTTTGATCCTCATGTTTGGATGGACCCGAAGGGATGGACGAAGGCAACGGAAGCGGTCGTGGCGTCTCTCTCGGAGGTCGACCCTGCCCACGCCGCTGAGTACAAAGCCTACGGCGCCGCGTACCTCAATCAGCTCGCTGATCTGGACAACTACGCGACAGAGCGACTCGCGACGATTCCCGACAACGCCCGCGTCATGGTGACGGCCCACGACGCCTTCGGCTATCTCGGCCGTGCCTACGGTCTTGAGGTCATCGGCATCCAAGGCATCTCAACCGACTCCGAAGCGGGGTTGCAGGATATCAATCGCATCGTCGACCTGCTGGTTGAACGTAATGTCCCCTCGGTGTTCGTTGAATCCAGCGTCTCCGAAAAGAACGTCGAGGCGCTTGTCGAAGGTGCCCGATCGCGCGGTCACGAGGTTGAAATCGGGGGATCGCTTTTCTCCGATGCCATGGGCAAGAGTGGGACCTACGAAGGCAGCTATGTGGGAATGATCGATCACAACGTGACGACAATCACTCGCGCCCTCGGTGGCGACGCACCGGAGCGCGGAATGCAAGGCAAGCTCGGCGGAGAAGGTCACTGATGAGCCTGACGAATACTCGCCCCGAAGCCACACCGCTCCCACTTTCTCAGGGCGAAGAGCACAGTGAATCCTCCCCGCTTTCGATTCACGACATGACGATCGCCTACCACCGGAAGCCGGTCCTGTGGGACATTGATCTCGACCTTCCCGAACACCATTTGATCGGAATCATCGGACCCAACGGCGCCGGTAAGAGTACGCTCCTCAAGTCCGTGCTCGGCCTCATTCCGAGGGCCTCCGGAAGAGTGCTTGTTTACGGCAAGCCATTCGATGAGCAACGTCATCGAGTCGCCTACGTACCCCAACGCGAGAGCGTCGATTGGGACTTCCCCGTCAGCGCGTTGGACGTCGTGCTGATGGGTCGCTATAAGCGCGTTGGCTGGTGCCTGCCGATTGGTCGCACGCACAAGAAAATCGCCATGGAAGCGCTCGACAAAGTCGGAATGGCTGACTACGCGCGACGTCAGATCAGCCAGCTCAGCGGCGGGCAACAGCAGCGCATTTTTCTCGCCCGCGCTCTCGCCCAAGATGCGGATCTCTACCTCATGGACGAACCCTTCGCTGGCGTCGATGCCGCCACCGAGAAAGCAATCATCGCGCTGCTCAAGGACCTCAAGTCCTCGGGCAAGACCGTCGCCGTGGTCCACCACGACCTGCAAACCGTTGGCAGCTACTTCGACACCGTCATCCTACTGAACATGCGCGTGGTCGCATACGGTCCCACGGCAGAGGTGTTTACCGAGGAAAACCTGAACAAGACCTACGGCGGAAAGTTGACGCTGCTCACCGACGCCGCCGAGGCCCTCGCGAGAAACCAGGCTTCCATCCATCGGGAAACGAAAAGCGAGTGAACGTTCACTTACGAATAATCGCCGCCGCGTTGATCCTTGCGATCCCCGGTATCGCCTCTGCGGCGGGTCATCATCTCGCGCTGCCGAGCGCCTCCGATCTTTGGCGCGTTCTATCACTTCAGGACTACAACACGCGCGTTGTCATTCTAGGGACGACGATGCTCGGCGGAGCTGCCGGGCTCATCGGGACTTTTCTACTTCTTCGCAAGCGTTCCCTCCTGAGCGACTCGATTGCGCACGCGACTCTACCGGGGATCGCCGCCGCTTTCATTGTCGTTTCCCTCTTCGGAGGTGACGGAAAAAACCTCGTCGGGCTGCTGCTTGGCGCGGCGGCCTTCGGAACACTGGGCATGGGCTCGGTCCTGCTGATCAGCAAGTACTCACGCCTGAAGGACGACGCCGCCTTGGGGATTGTACTGAGTGTCTTTTTCGGGCTAGGCGTTTCGCTACTGCAACTCGCGACGCGCCTGGAGACGGGAAACTCGGCAGGGCTGAATTCGTTTATCTACGGAAAGACAGCGTCGATGCTGTTCCGCGACGCGATGCTCATCGGCGTTTCAGCGGCAGGAGTCGCGGTCATCTGCGCGCTTCTCTACAAAGAGTTTACGGTCCTCGCCTTCGACCAGGACTTCGCCGCTGCGCAAGGCTACCCCACGGGCATTCTCGACTTCTGCATGATGGCACTCGTGGTGCTTGTGACCGTCATCGGCCTCCAGGCCGTCGGCTTGATTTTGATCGTTGCGATGCTCGTTACGCCTCCGGCCGCTGCCCGTTTTTGGTCGTTCGACCTGCGGCGCGTTCTCGTCACTTCTGGAATCATCGGCGCGGCGAGCGGGTTGTTCGGCTCGGCGATTAGCGCGCTCATGCCGAACCTTCCCGCAGGCGCCATCATCGTCCTCGTTGGCGCGTTTCTATTCTTGCTCAGCTTCCTATTCGGGTCGGCGCGTGGCGTCATCCCGCAGCGACTCAAGAATCGACAGACTTCTCTGAAGGTGGAAATGCAACACCTCATGAGGGCTTTCTACGAGTTAGCGGAAGAAGACGGCGCAGCTGAGGAGTTGGAAAAACACCCAGTCAAGTTCGAGCAACTTCTGCGCGAGCGCGCATGGAACAGCACCCAGCTCAAAAGAATTCTAAGGCGCGCTCGACGAGGCGAGTTCCTCCGTGTCGGCGCCGACGGCGACTATTCGCTGACGCGAGCGGGTGGCCGCCAAGCGCGTAAGTTCATCCGCAATCACCGGCTGTGGGAGATGTACCTCATCACGCACGCTGACATCGCTCCCAGTCACGTCGACCGCGACGCCGATCAGATCGAACACGTTCTCGACGACGCCATGATCGAAAGACTCGAAAACCTGATGAATCAAACAGACCGTCGATTGCTGCCGGAGAGCCCTCACGTCATCAGCTCTCAGAAAGGAGAAGCGTCGTGATCTGGACTTTCCTCGATACCTGGATTGTGATCATCGGTGTGCTTTCCGCAGTCGCTTGCGCGCTCCTTGGTAACTACCTCGTGCTTCGAAAGATGAGCATGATGGGGGACGCGATTAGCCACACAGTCCTTCCCGGTCTGGTCGCTGCGTTTCTCATTTCTGGCACGCGGGATGTCTTTCCGATGTTTGTCGGTGCTGTCGTGATCGGCGTGTTGACGGCATTGCTCGTCCAGACGATCAGCCGAATTGGCAACATCGAGGAAGGCGCGAGCATGGGCGTAATCTTTACGTCGTTGTTCGCAGTCGGGTTGATCATGATTCGCCAAACCGCGGACGACATCGACTTGGATCCCAGCTGCGTTCTCTACGGTGCTATCGAGATGGCACCCCTTATCACAGTCGACTTTCTCGGGATGGAGCTACCCCGCGCAGCGGTCTCCAGCGGTGTCATGCTGCTTGTAAACGTCCTGTTCATACTCCTGTTTTTTAAGGAGCTGAAGATTAGTTCCTTCGACCCCGCGCTCGCGACGACGCTCGGCATCAACTCCACACTGATGCACTATCTGCTCATGACGCTGGTAGCAGCAACCACGGTCGCCGCCTTCGAGAGCGTCGGCAGCATTCTGGTCATCGCGATGCTCATCGTGCCTGCGGCGGCGGCGCACCTGCTGACCGATCGCCTATGGCTCATGATCCTTCTGAGTGCGGTCATCGCGGCTGCCTCGGCAATAACAGGGCACCTCGCAGCGATCATCGTCCCCGGGTGGTTCGGCCTCGGAGACACGAGCACAGCCGGCATGATGGCGACCAGTGCGGGCCTCATTTTCGTAGGGGTCTTCCTGGCCGCCCCGCGTTATGGATTCCTGAGTCGCGTACTCTCTCGTGCACGCCTTTCCCAGCGAATTCTCCGCGAGGACGTCCTCGCGATGCTCTACCGTCGCGCGGAACTCGACCCTGATTCAGGGGCTGCGACGCTCGCCGAGATCAGGCGGTTGCTTCACGAAAACTGGCGAGTAGGTTTGGCGGTGAAAGCACTATCGAGAAAGCGAATGCTCGCGAGGAACGATGGCGGGTGGCAACTCTCCCCCGCGGGTGAGGCTGAGGCCTGCAATCTGGTCAGGTCGCATCGCCTTTGGGAATCGTGGCTCGTCAGCGAGCTTGGGCTGCGGCCCGACCATGTTCACAGAACGGCGGAACGGCTGGAGCACGTGACAGATTCTTCGATGCAGGAAGAACTCTTCAAGGCTGCTGGATCGCCGGATCAGGACCCGCACGATCGGAAGATTCCAGGCAATCTGTAGCTAAGGAAACTCGACGTCACCGCTCTTGCCGCCGGTTTTTTTCCGAAGGCGAATGCGCTCCATCGACATGTCCTTCTGGGCGGACTTGAGCATATCGTAGAGCGTCAAAAGCGCGACGCTCACCGCTGCCATCGCCTCCATTTCCACACCGGTTTTTTCTGAAACCCGGACAGTCGCACGCACGCGCGCCGCGCTTGGCGACACGACCTCTTCGATGTCGATCCCGACGTACGTTGTCGCCACGGGATGGCAGAGGGGGATCAGCTCCCAAGTACGTTTCGCCGCTTGAATTCCCGCGATTCGAGCGGTTGCCAACGCATCGCCCTTCTTGCCTCCGCCATCGAACAAGAGACGACGCGTCTCCTCACTCATCCGAAGTTCGCCTTCAGCAACAGCTTCGCGGCAGGTGACTGCTTTCGCTCCCACATCGACCATGTGTGCTGCACCGCGCTCATCAAGATGCGTCATTTTCTTCTCGCTCATGGAAAGCTCCTCCAAACCGATTCGACAATTTCACCCGCCATCACTCGCCACTCGTCGCGGGCGTCTGTTGCCGATGCATTCGTCAAGAATACCACGATGGTCTCCGTTCGTCGATCGATCCACAACAGGCAACCTGTGTAGCCGGTCTGGACCAGATATCTTCCCGGCGGTGAATCAGGACGCGCCCACGGCTTCTGCACGGGAGACTCGATCCCACAGGGCGTCCTGAAGACAACTTCGCCATCAGGGGCATCGGGACAACGACTCACTTCGGGAGTTACCGGCAGGATGTAGTCGCGAAGATAATCGTCGCTGATCAAGCCTTCAGCGAACAAAGCCACATCGTTCGCGCTCGCGAATAGGCCACTGTGCAGCGGTGTCGTGCGCCCTTCTTGGACGAAGTAATCCGCAAGCGGGTCAAAGGGCCTCCCGCGAATCCAGTCGCCGGCAACCGTACTCCCCGACACGACGGCGCGGGTTCCCTCGGGCGAGTAAGTCCCGAATGACTCGCCGGCATCGCGAAGTCCTTCGCGCTCTTCAAGCCACACTGCGAGAGAGACGTAGGCGGCATTGCTGTAACAATCCCCCGCCATCGCGTCGAAACATCCGTTCGCGGAAATGGCGTCGCGAATGGAGAGGCGATCAAACTTTCGCGGATAGTTCGCATCATCGCAAATGCCAGAGCGATGAGACATCAACTCGATCACGCGAGCGAATTCCTCCGGCCAGTGTTGTTCAACAAGCATCGCGACAGGAACCGCAGCGAGAACTTTCGTGATGGAGCTAACATCGAAAAGCGAATCGGCCGTTACTTCATCGCCACCGGGAATCACGTTCCCGAAGGTACGCTCGAAGATTCGTTCGCCCCGTTGTTCGACGATCAGCGCGCCACCGAGAATGCTCCCCCGGTACTCTTGGTCGCGGACGATTTCATCGAGGTGAAGCGCGAGCGCGCGCCGTTGGGGATCGCTGTCAAAGTACACACGATGCACGCTCCCTGCGCAGCCGGAGAGGCACACAAGTGCAGCCAAAATCAACGCCAACCTTACGTGCGGGAGAGTACTCGATCGATCCATGTTGATGCCTGTTCCATGACCTTTAACGGAGTAAGTGCTGAAAGGCACCCGAGTCGCTGCGCTGCTGGCAGCGGGCATTTGGTTTCCCAACACGGAACGCAGCCAAGCTCCGATGCCTGCGCGTAGAACCCGAGGGGCACGCCTTCCTCGATTGTCCAAGGGCGGTTTCGCAAAGGATCGCTCCCGCCCCAAATCGAAAGAACCGGAACGCGCAAAGGACCGCAGAGGTGCGATGCACCCGTGTCGCCGCCGACGAACAGCGATACGAGCGAGATCAAGACGGCCAACTCGCGGACGCTTGTCTTCGGAGCGATGACGGGATTGAGATCAGAAAGTGTCTCGGCGATTTCGTCGCGTTGCGACTCCTCCCCCGGCCCCCAGAGCACCAGCGGGCGGAGTCCGCTCTGCCCGTTAATCAAGCTGCCAAGTTCGCCGTAGTAGCTTGGCGGCCAGCGCTTCGTCTCCCAACCTGCGCCGGGGTTCAAGGCGACCATCGGCTCGCCGCCCCAACCGCACTTCCGAAGACGAACGCGCATTTGATCCTTCTCATCATCGCTCAGACCTAGACAACCCACAGGCCTCGAACCGGGAACGTTCAACCCGAGCCCTTCAAGCAGTCTGAGATTTTGCTGCACCACATGGACGTCGGAGTCATGCGGCAGTATGCGCATATTGTTCACGAGCCCACTGATCTCTTTAGCGTTGGCACCGCGAAACCCGACTCGGTGATTGGCTCCCGAAAACCTTGCCGCGAGTGCGCTCTTCGACAGGCCCTGCAAATCCACCGCAGTCTCCCAGCCGTCACTCCTGACGCTTCGGAAAAACGCGCGCCCCTCGCGCCATCCAGCCTTCTTATCTTTTCGCCAACGCTTCTTCGGGATAGTGTAGAGTTTGTCGATCATCGGATGGTCTTCGAGCAATGGCGCGGAAAGTCCCTCGACGATCCAGCCGATTCTTGCGGAGGGAAGCTGGCGACGAATCTCCTCCAGCACCGGCAGCGAATGCACCACATCACCAATGGCGGAGAGGCGAACGATCAGGACTGAGGTGGGAAATTCAGGCATTCTTTAAAGCATATCCAGAGGGTCGACATCGATCGTCACGCGGAGCGATGAGGCGGGAGTCCACTCGGCGCTGGCGAGGACGGCGCGCAGCAATTCGGCGTTCACCTTTGCACTTCGGCCGCGAATCAGCAGCCGCTGGCGAAACCGATTCGCGAGCCGTTCCACTGGGGCGGGCTGTGGGCCAAGCGTCACCGGTGAGCTGAATTCTGACCGATTGCCGTAGCGCCGCAACAGGCTTCCCAATTGCCGAGCAGCAGAGATCGCGCGTTGCCTGTCGGGGTCTGAAATCGTGATTGCTATAAGCCGCTCGACGGGCGGGAACCGGAGCTGCCTCCTCCGGCGCATCTCCACCTCGAAGAATGCCTCGTAGTTGTGCGCCGCCGCGAGCTGTACCGCTGCGTGATGAGGCATGTACGTCTGTACCATGACCTCACCCAAGTTCGTGCGTCCGGCACGACCAGAGACCTGCATGAGTAGCGAAAATGTCCGCTCCTCGGCACGGAAGTCGGGAATGAAAAGGCCGATATCCGCGAGGATCACCCCGACGAGAGAGACCCGTTCGAGGTGGAGCCCCTTGGCGATCATCTGTGTGCCGAGAATGATCTGCGCCTCACCGCTCATCATCTTGTGCCAGGCCTCCAGAAAGCCACGGCGGCCGGAGATCGTGTCCCGATCCAGACGCAGAATGTTCTCGTCCGGAAACAGTCGCCGGAGCGCTTCTTCGATCCGTTGAGTCCCCGTACCAACGGCGGCGATTCCCTCCTCACCACACTTGGGGCACTGCTTCGGATAATCGTGAGTTCTCCCGCAGAAGTGGCATTTCAGCCACGCATCGCTCCGCTTGAGAGGTCCGGGGAAAAGCTCGAGCTCTTCCTGCTCGCGGAGGTCGGAGTGCGCCTTCTTGTCCCGCCGACGGTGGATCGTCAGCGTGATGTCGTCTTCATCGCAACGCGCGACCCAACGACACGACGGGCAGAATAGGAAGTTTGAGAACCCCCTCCGATTGAGAAAGAGAAGCGTCTGCTCGCCCTTCTTCAGCCGATCTCGGATCGCCGTTTGCAAGTCCGTCGAGATCATCGTCAGTCCTGTCGGGTCTTCTGCGGCTGCCTTGCCGAGGTGGACAAGCCCCACGCGCGGCATCTCTAATCCGAGCGGACGCGACGTCAGTTTGAGCAGCGTGTACTTCCCCGAAATCGCATTTTCGTAGGACTCAAAAGAAGGCGTCGCGCTTCCCATCACGACCGGAATTCCGAGCTTCTGTGCGCGGACAATGGCGACGTCTCGCGCGTGATAGCGCGGCGATTCGCTCTGCTTGTAGCTCCCCTCGTGTTCCTCGTCGATAATGATGATGCCCAGATTAGGCAGCGGCGAAAACGCGGCAGATCTCGCGCCGATCACCATACGAATCTCGCCCGAGGCGATTTGCTTGTAGAGCTGTAACTTCTCGCGGCGAGTCGTTTGACTGTGAAAGATACCAATTGGTTGCTGAAAGCGCCGGGCGAATCTATCGACGGTTTGTGGGGTCAGTGAGATTTCAGGAACGAGGCAAAGGGCAGTTTTTCCGGCCTCAAGCACCTGTTGGATGAGGCGCAGATAGACCTCAGTCTTTCCGCTCCCCGTGACGCCATGGAGTAGAAACGTCCGAAACTGAGGTGGAGAGAGCGCGCCGTCGATTTGGCCCAGCGCCTCGACTTGTTCTGGCAGCAGGCCCGGCGGTTCGTCCGGCGGAGGAATTCTGGGACTCGATACGGATTCACGAAGCGCGCCGAACTCCAATATTTTCTTCAAGGTCGACGGGCTGCACTCGCCGATCTTCGAGAGCGCCGTCAGCGTCAGCGGGCCGTCGCAACCATCCGAAAGGAGCGACAGGATCTCGCGATGACGCGTTGACAGTTCGAGTTCCTCCCAGTTGCTGGAAGGTTCCCACGTCTTGATCCGAGATTGCTCAACATGACTAAACCCGAGCATCGATGCCGTCGCCAACGCCTCGCCGAGACTGCAAAAGTAGTATCTGGAAATCCACTCGCAGAGGCGAATGACCTCCTCCGAAATCAGGTACTCTGTAGAGACGCGCTTGAGGATCGGCTTGAGTTTGAACAACGCGTCGGAGAAGTCGGGCGGGTCCAACTCCACCACGCAGCCGATCTCGGCTCCGTTCGCTAGTGGGACTTCGACGAGCGCGCCAACCACGACCTCAGCAACGAGCGCGTCCGGAACTTGATAGGAGAAAGGAGCGAGCGGGCGGTTGAGTGCAACGAGCGCAGTGCGCGTTTTCTCGCTCATAGCTCACCGGGAAAGAGGCGCAGTTGAGCGGCCTTGATGGACTCGGATGCTTTGGCGAATTCCACCGCTGCCGACAGGATTCGCCGAGTCAGCTTTTCGTCATAGGCGGAATCCAAATCGAAACCGATCGCGCCCCTCGCAGCGAGTGCAGCTTGTGCGCTGATTAGTTGAGCATCAGCATCCGACCGCGCCCTCAAGAAGAAGACCGGTCGACCCAACTTCAGGGCGAAACTCATACAGATGTTCGTGCCACTGCTCAGCCTGGCCTCGCCCACGACGAGGGCCTGGCAGAAGGACGCGATCAGGCGATTTCGAATTGGCGGCGTTTGCCGCGTGAGTTTTTGAGTAGGCGTAAAGGGAGAGACGAGGAGCAATAGTTCGGGGTCCGGAAGCGACTCGAATTCGCGGCGCCACTTCGTCGGCAGCCGAGACAGGCCCTGCGGGACGCAGGCAATTGTGCCGCCGCCAGCCGAGAGCGCACCGCGGTGCCCGGCCATGTCTGTGCCGCGAGCTGCCCCACTCACGACTACCGCCCCGGCCAAGGCGAGCGAAGACGAGAGCGCTTCCATTGCAGCCAGCGAAGGGGGCGAGGGCTCCCTCGTGCCGACGATGCCGATCCGAGGAAACGACACAGCCAGGGACGGGTTTCCGAAGTAGTGAAACCGGGGACCCAACTCAGCCTCGATAAACGGGCCCGCGAATCCGTCGGGACAGTTTTCGTCTGTGATCGAACTGGGATTGTGATCTCGAAAATTAAACCCGGCCTCAAACACGCAGCGCCCGAGAAATCCCGGGCGCTGCGATTCTCAACAATGTCACGCACCGGAACTACTCTTCTGCGAGCACCGGCTTCGGAGCAATCTCGCGAAGTGAAACCGAGTGAATGTAAAACGTCGCGTCCGCGTTGTCCGACTCGTCGAAGTTCAGCAGATCGAAGGCGAACCTGACACCTTGCTCCGCCACTTTTGCGTTCTCCGGCGTATAGTAAAGTTTGTAGTTCTTACCGGAAACAGAGGTAGGAGGCGCGGAGACGTCGCGGTTCACCCCGCTTACGACCAGAGCCGCTGTCTCGTCGTGGACGCCACTGGTGAGGCGGAGGCGGAAGGGCGGAACCATGAGCGGGTCGCTCTCGTCGCAGCCAACGCGCACGGTCAGTTCGTAGGTGCAGTCGGTGCGGAGTGACTTGCGCTCCTCGCCGTCTCTCTCGTCCTGAAAGGTGAAGAGTGGCGATTCCCAGAAACCGAAGACGTCCTGCTGGCCACCGGCGCTGATCTCCAAACCTGCGCTGCTCTGGTTGAAAACCGGGGCCTTGAAACCGACTTCCGGTCCGCTTGAGGTCCAACCGATGTCCCGCGCGGTGGTTGACAGATACGATGTCCGGGAGGAGCCAAGTTGAATGGCGGAGATATCGGAGAGGCCGAGGTTCACATACGTATCGAACCCATTAACTCGACGATAATCGGGGCCGTTTTCGAGCGATCCTGTACGATCAACCTCGATCGGCGAGGCGTTCGGAATCAGACGCTCGCTGTCGGTGGTAGTGTCCCGAAGGACATCGTACCAATCCCACGCGGGAATCTGGCGGAACTCGTGGGAGAGCAGAGTGACCAAGCCGCCGACATGAGCTGTGGCGCCTGAGCTGCCTCCGAGAATTCCAGTAGTCCGATTTTCAGTATTCGTAAAGCTGATGACTGCGGGAACCGTTTGGCCGAGGAACCAAGTCACAAACGAGTTTGTCCGCTCGCGGCCGGGTCCTGGACTCACGCCGGGAACTGTTGTCGGCAGCACTCGCTGGAGGCTAACCGCCGCATCCATCCCGCCCACCGTGATCACGGGGGGCATGGCATCTGCGTTGTTAAGAGGAACACCGTGTGTCAGGTAAGCCGAATCAGCAGACGAAACGCCACCTTGCAAAATGAGGAGCGTAAACAGTTTCGGTGAATTGTCGGAGGCGTCCTTGCGCCGAATCACGACCGACGCCGAGCCAAACAATGGAACTTGAATGCGTTCCATCGGTACGCCCGTTCCGTTTTGAAGATTGACCGAGGAGGCGATCGGCGAGGAGATGTCTAGCGTCTCGGAATTCACGAGGAACAAATCCAAGTCATCAGTCGCGCGCGGGTTTTGGTCATCCCAAACGTCATCCCACACGAGGATCACATCGACGGCACCGGCCGTTGGGAAAATCGACAACCCTTCGTCGCGGACGCTCACGTTTCTACCGGATGCAAAATTGTGAAACTTGTTCCCGTCAACTCCGGGATCAGGCGAGAAATATCCGTTCACATAAAGAGGAAACCGGTTCGCGACAGGACTGGTGCTGACGTTTTCCTGACCAGCGGTAAAGTTACCCGCCGACATCACATAGATGATGTCGTTGTCCAACACTAGATCCTGCGCTTCGCGCGCAAGCGGGCTCGTTCCATCGAATCGACCCGCCCCCACGAACGCCGTATCATCGACGATGACATCAACGCCCTGACTAAACAGGAACTGGCGGCCGCGGCTCAGGTCGACGTCGGTTGCCGCGTGGGCGAAAAAGAGTCCCGCGCCCGGCGCAACGTCGTGAATCGTCTCCAGAATCGCGCCACCCTCTGCATTGTTTGGCAGAAGCAAGCTCTCTGGGTCAGCATCGATTTGGTGCAGGGTCGGTGATTGAGGAAAGATCCGGACGCCCCCGAGATAGCCGGAAGTCGGCCCTTCCGGGAGCGCCTCGCCGCGATCATTGACATCCGGCGGGTATGCCGGCAGGTCGCCGGAAATCACCCTCACATCCGCGTTTGCCCCTTGGTCAGAAACCGTCGAGGAAGGAAAGCTCTGGTTGAAGAGCCCGACGGAAAGTACACCGACCCGCAGCCCGTTCCCGTCGATCTCGCCGAGTGTCCTGACCCAATTGGTACCGAGCGCAGTGTCACCGCTTGAAAGGATGAACCCTTCTGATGGGAATGCATAGTTTGGCCGACGAATGGACCGAACTTCTGCAAGCTCCGAAATGGGATCGATCTGATCGATGGGAAGCCAAGCCTGAACCAACCAGCGGCTCTCATCTTCTCCGGTGATCTTCGCGCCGAGCTTGCTGAGCTGCTGCTTTGCAGAAGGCGTCCAATCCTTGAGAAAGATGTACGACTCGAGCATCTCAAGATCGTCACCCATCAATCGGAAGGGAGGCGAAACGCGCTCCTCCGGAACAGACTTCAAAAGGTCCATGCGCTCGCCGCGATCCCGCGTACGCAGGTCCTCGACGAGAGAGTGCATATCGGAACTCAACACAGTACTGGGTGGAACGAGCTGACTCGCGGTGACGTCGCCTCGAACTGTTTGCGCACTGGCGATACTCGGAACGAGTAGACCCGCGAATAACATCCCCGCAGCAACTGTGGTGGCTTTCAATCGTATCACTGATCAGCTCCTTGCGTGCCGTAGCGATCCCACTCCAAAACGGAAGTGTTCGGGTCGGTCACGGTGCCGTCGCCGGGTGGGCTTTCTCCCGGCAGCATGATGGTAAACGCGGTATCTCTGCTAACCGCTGTCTCGCCATCAGGATTGAACACGAAGGCTCGTCGAGTCCCAGGACGCGCCGACTCGAGGATGTTCACCTTCAACTTGATGACTTCGCGAGATGTCACGAACGGACCTTCGACGACTTCGATTCCCTGGCCGAGGAACACTTCTGCACCATTGTCGAACTGGCGGCCGTAGATCGTGATGTCTTTGTCCTTCTCCCCGATTGTTGCGAAAGAGGGAGACACATTGTTGATTGCCAGCGTCGGGTTGACAATCGGTCCCGTTCCCGGAGCCTGACGCGCTGAGATTCCGTCGCGCGTGTTGAAGTTCGCACCGACTTGGCGGTTTTGGTAGAATGCATTGAGGGAACCAAGGTTTTCGAATCCGAAGGATCCGCCTGACTCACCGACGAAAATGTCGGGATCGGCATCGCCATCGACGTCGATGAAGCTAACTGTTCGAGAGTTGCCTCGGGGATCAGATCCGCCTCCGACAAGTCTCGTCTGAGTCGGGAAAGGCACTTCATCAGTCGCGTCGAGGAACGCAGGAATCCCGCTGCTCTGCTGGTTGAGAAGCAATCGGATCGTCGTATCCTGAGGAGTCGCCGTCGTCGCGACTGCGATATCGAGCCAACCATCCAAGTTCACATCGCTTGCGTCTAGTGCCCAAGTTTCCGTGATGATCGGATCGGTATAGACGATGGAACCGGAGCTCGTGAACGAGCCGCCGCCATCGTTGCTCAGGTACAGCATGTGGTGGCTGAAACTGGTCAGGACGATGTCCCAGACAGGATCATAGATCGGCTCACCACCGGTGTCGTAGTTTTCGTTCATGTTCAGGAACCTCGGTGCGCGCTGAGTGACGAACGTGTCCTGAGGATTCAGTTGTGAGACTTGGACTTCTGTTACTGGAATTGTCCAGCGATCGGAAGGAACGGTGAACAGAGGCAGTGCGCGGTCTGAGAACTCATTGGCCTTCAGTGCGTTGATCAGGTTCGTGAAGTTGATACGCTCCATTTCGGAAACGATTCCGTTTCCGTCCTGATCCTCTGCGATGTCGCCATTCCGACCGAAGTTGCCTGTGAGAATGCTGGTCGCGGCAACCTCGATAATCGGCCACCGGTTCGCGTCGGTCATGCTCGTAAATGTTCCAGTGCCGTCGTTGATGAGCAACTGCGTGCGAACCTTGAGGAAAGTTCCGGGAGTTCCAACAGCGATGCTGTTTGCCACCACGATATCCAGATCGCCGTCGTTGTCGACATCGACAAACTGGGCATCCCAGCTGTCGTCGTATTGGATGTCCAGCGGGTCTTCTGGGTTGATCTCAACCAAGGGGAGCCGGTCCCGACTTTCGTCGATGAACTGCCAGCTTCTTAGATCACCCGGGATCCGGAGCTTGTTCATGAACAGCGCGTTTTGTGCTCCATTGTTTCCGGTGCCGTTGGCGAGGAACACGTCGACCCTTCCGTCACCATCCGCATCGCCGAACGCAACTCCTCGCGTGAACTCACGCAATGGGTTGCCAGCGAAGTCCGGGTACTTGGGGAAGTCCTGCTCGGAAGTGTGATACCTTTCAAAGATACCGTGACCCAGTTGTGTTTGATCGATGACTTCGGTTGCGAAACCTTCGTCTCCGCTTTCCGGGTTCTGGCGAATTCGGTACTCGTCTTTCTGATAATCGTAGAGTGAGTTGTAGAACTTCGGGTCTCTGCCGCTCAGCAATCCATTATCTGAGTCATTGTAGAGACCTCCGTCTTCGGCCGCGTTCTGATTGAAGAACATGAGATTCTCGGTGCCGAAGTTGGCTTGGAAGATATCCAAGTCGCCGTCGCCATCGACATCCGCGAACTCCAAGGCCGATGTCGGACGCGGTTGAGTATCCAGAAAGCCAACTGGCCATGCATCGGTTGTGA
>JAUIJJ010000027.1 GCA_030431385.1 bacterium
TTGTGGGCTCGCCACAAACGAGCGGCGAGCTTGAATTGCTCGGCAGTCCCGGGCCGAACTCTCTGTTCAGAACGACGATGGTTGTCAGCAGCGACCAGCTAACGGGAAGCGACGTGCCAGTCGTCAGAATGCGCGTCTCAACCAGTTCCTTTGAACAGACAGATGCGCTATCAATCACTTCCGTTGGAGGTGGCCAACTATCCCCAACTATCACGACTAAAACCTATAAACTATATCATAGTTTACCGGATACGCAGAATCGATTCCAGTCCTTTATCGACATCCTCAATTTCGATCCGACCGATGCACCAACAGCAACAGTTAACATCGAGCGAGCCGATATAGAATCAATCGGCGGGACGCAACTATTTGACCCGCGATTTGAGCGGTCATGGAATTTCACTTTCGCGCAAAGCAATGGATGGACCGCACGCTTCGCGGATGGCCTCTCCCAGCCTTTCGCGGTACCTGAAACCCAAGGATTACGACTCGGTCCGGCGTCGACTGTTAGCCAAGTCGCGTTCGGATTTTGGGGGTCGCCGGAGTTCGACGGCAACGCCGTCCGATTCGAGGCTGGCCGCCTATACCGTGCCGATTTCGTTGTGAACTCGAGTGCTGTGATCGCTCAAAAGAGCCTCGTTCCGGCGTTCCGCGTTCGGGTGAACGACAGTAGCAACCAGCTCTCGGCTTATCAAAACATCGAATCAATTAGCGCGGATTCACGAGTTCCCACCAGCGGGGCGACGGAAAAATACACCCTTTGGTTCGAGGCGCCACCGGTGCTGTCGGGCAATACATTGAACTTCAGTTTCGATTACTTATTGGTACCGGAATCGCTCAATGATCCGAACATCTTTATCTGGTTAGAAAGCGCGCGCGTGGAGTCCTATCTCGCGCCATTCTAGTATATACTAATTGGAGTCAATCAGCGACTACTTGTTAGTAACAACTTCCCGCCATACTTCCATCATCTTTTGTACATGAGCTTCGATGGTAAAGCGTTCCGTCACATGTTGGCGAGCACGCTCTCCGATGGCTTCTAGAACGGACTTGTCCTCGCAGAGTTTTGCAAGACACGTTGCAAGTTCATCGCTGCTGCCGTTGTCGATCAGCCAGCCCGTTTCGTTTGGTACTATCAATTCCGGAATGCCACCTGTTCGCGTTCCTATTGATGGGTGACCTGCCGCTCCGGCTTCGATGATTGTGCGCCCGAATCCTTCCTCGCTACTTATGAGTAGATTCAGATCAATCGATCGATAGAGCGCAGCGGCATCCTTCTGGAACGGGAGCCAGAGGACGTGATCGCGAACGTCTTCTTGTGCGACTCGCCTGCTCAGTTGCTCGCCGTATTCGGTCGAGCCTTTGAAGGCGTCACCGGCGAGAAGGAGCACAACATCCGCGCCCCTGCTTCGGGCTTCTGCCACCGACTCCACGGCGAGCATCTGGTTCTTGCGATCGCTCACCAGCCCGAAGAGCCCCGCGACGATCGGCCGCGTGTCACGCTCAGCCAGCCAGGCCGCCACCTCCGGGTGTGCATCGCCCTCTGGCGAGATCCCCTCGATATTCACTCCGTTGTAGACAACCCTGACCTGCGCCTCCAAACCGCTCCCATCAAACAAGCCCCTCACCGCTTCGGAGACCGTGACGATTCGGGCGCAATCCCTCATCCGGTAGTTGCGGATTTGGCGCTTAGTGATCCCCAGGCGGACTTGGCCGCAAACGGGAACACAGCCGCTAGCGGCGGCGACGCCCTGCGGGACGATGTGAAACTCGTTGGCGTGGATGACGTCAGGGCGGAAATCGCGGATAAATCGGCGAATCGCAGGGATCTGCTGGAATCTGGCCTTCAACCATCCCGCAGGCTTTCTCCACGCTCCCATGGGCGCTACCCCCACCGAAACCCCCATGTTTGAAAATTCCCCACAAATCCCCCCCATCCCCGAGCATACAACGAACGGCTCTACATTTGGGGGTAAATGCCCCACAAGTTCCACCAATGAGCGGCGCGCGCCGAGTGGACGGATGGACGGAGTGAGGAAAAGTACGCGCATTTGGTTCGTTAAAGTTCTTTAAGGGGAGAAATGGTGCAATTCGAGGATTTGAATCCTAAGACAAGGAAAATCAGTTTTGAATGCAAGCTTCTTCGCATTAATAACGCTTTCGCTTTTCCCTCACTTCGGCGTGTCGGACACGCAAAATATGCTCATTTGATGCGCTATTTGAGCATATATTGTACCGCCATAAAGCGTTTAGAAAAGTTTAGACTGGTCTCGAATTACGTTTGACCTCGTCGGACAGAATCTCCAATGTCGGCAAATCTGGTGGAGATAAGTGGGTGCCAGTGGAAATTCGTGGGGAGGTTGGAGATGAAAGCTCGGCTCTATGGCTCGCACCTCCAGCGCTTAGACGAGAAAGCCCGCCTCAGCGTCCCTGCAAAGCTGGTCGCAGCACTTCGAGAACTCGCCGGTATTGGCGCAACTGATCCACTCGAAGTTGTCATAAGTGTCACCCACCGTAATCGTCTTGGGATTTTCCCACGCCCGCGGTTCGAAAGCCTGATCGCAGCGGCGGAGGAAGCCCAAGAGGAGAGCTTGGAAGCGGAAGAACTGCTCGCTACCTATTTGAACTATATGGACGAGCAGACCCTCGACAAGCAAAACCGTATCCGAGTGCCTGCGATGCATGCGGAATTGTTCAACCTCAGCGAGAAAGTGGTCGTGATGGGAAGCGGGGATTACATTGAGGTGGTCAGCCCCGAGAACTGGAAAGACCAGGCCCAAGGCAACATGTCTCGCATCCAGGTAAACCGCGCGAAGTTGAAGCGCCAGGCGGCCGGCGACAGCGAAGAGTAATCGGCCACAAAGTTTTCCCACCCAGCGGATGTTCGTGGCGAACGAAGCTGGTTTCTAAACCCCACAACGACGGTCCGCGCCGGAGGCTTGGCAGTTGGAATTTCATGAGCCTGTCATGGTGCGAGAAGTTCTCTCGGTGCTTAGGCCCGGACCGCTCTCGCGAGTTGTTGACGGAACGCTGGGTACAGCGGGACACGCGCTGGAGTTCGCGCGGCTCATCGGCTCGCAGGGAATCCTCGTCGGATTGGATCGCGACCCCGCGATGTTGGCAATTGGGGCGCGCCGACTAAACGAGGCGAAAGGCAAGGACGGGCCTCGGCTCCATTTGGTGGCACGACCGTACGAAGAGATTTGCGAAGTACTGCAAGACGCGGGAATGACAGAAGGAGTGGACGCGATTCTACTCGATTTGGGTGTCAACTCGCTCCAACTGGAAAACCCTGAACGCGGGTTTGCGTTCTCTAAGGAAGGGCCGCTCGACGGCAGATTCAACACGGAAGCTCAGGCGACGACGATGGCAGACTTGGTAAACAACGCGAGTGAAAGGGAACTGGCCGACTGGCTCCGCGACTACGCGGACGAACGCCTCGCCCGACCCATCGCTCGCCGCATTGCCGCTCGCCGCGCCCTCGCGCCGCTTCGGACGACAACCGAGCTTGCCGAGCTTGTCCGCGAAGCTTACCCGCCTGCCCAGCGTTTCGGTCGCATTCACCCCGCGACGCGCACCTTCCAGGCGCTCCGAATCGCGGTGAACGACGAGATGGGTTCAGTCGAGCGTGGTTTGAAAGCCTGCATGTCGGCACTCGCGCCCGGTGGTGTCCTTGCATCGATTTCTTTCCACTCCATCGAAGATCGCATCACGAAGCGGATTTTTCAGGGTGCGACCGATGCCAAGCCGGACCCGTCCAATCCCTATAGTGCGACCACGACCGAGGGGCTGGAGTTTGAATTGCCGTTCCGCAGGCCAATCGCCTGCACGGCAGAAGAAGCAGAGAGCAATCCGCGTGCACGGAGCGCGAAGCTCCGCGCCATCCGCCGTATGGAGGTGACGTCATGACAAGTCGTGATTCCCTCATCGGCGGGGTGAAGGTTGACCGCAAGCGTCGCAGCAGTCGGCGGGTTCGCAAATCTGAGCCGGTTCCCGTTCTTGGCTACGGCTTCTTCTTCTCCATGGTTGCGATTGGCGCGATGATCACGGCAGGCGGGCTCCTCAAGGTCCATACAGTCTTCGAGGCTCGTGACCTGGAGATGGAGACGCGTCGGCTTCAGGAAGTCGCGCAGGAAAAGCGTGACCGTTACAAGGTTTTGAACTCACGGCTTTCGAGCCTGCGTCGCATGGAAGTACTGCGCGGCGCCGCCCAGGATTCGCTGGGTATGATCGAGCCCGCGCCGCAGGCCATGACAACGCTCACAATAGACGAAGGCGCTCGCGAGCGCTGGCGGCTAGCGGCTTTGGCTGCAGACGCCGAAATCCTCAACATGAAGGAGGAACAATAATCCACCCGGGAATCGTAACTGATTCCCCCGGCGAGACAAGGTTAGGAATCTGGTGAACAACTCGCGTACTCCGACAGAGTCCCACCCTCATTCCGCTCCCGTTACACGCTCCTGCTCCCGGTAAACTGGCAGATACAGCATCGTTCCCGCTCCGGGCCGTGTTGAATAGATGTCCAAGCTGTTGATGCCGCTCCCGAGTTTGCCACCCGTTCCCGAGCCCCCGTTCCGGAAGTCCGTTCCAGTCTCGATCCCGATGAAGCGTGGAGGAAATTCCCATGGTCATACTGTTTAGTGCTTGCCGGCCGAACTTTATCGATCATCAAGGATTCCTAGCTTTATCTCGCCGGCCGATTCGACGAAACGTGAACACTGGCCCCGAAACGATATTCAACGCGACAGCAGAAAGCTCCTGCCGGATATGCTCAAAAAGCCGCACAGATTCCGCGTCCTTCTCCTTGGTGTTCTTTACGCCTGCTTCTTCGGCGCGGTAGCCACCCGGCTTTACTCCCTCAGTTGGTTGCAGGGGGATCAATTTGATGAGCGTGCACGGCGCCAGCAAACGCGTCGCGTGGTGATCCAGCCAGAGCGCGGCGACATCCTCGACCGCAATGAGCAGCCTCTCGCCCAAAGCACCGGGCGCATGACACTCTACATTCACCCCAAGTACTTTCAGGAACCATTCAGCGAAGTCGACGTCGATCAGTTAGCCCAGTTTGTGGCCGACACCGTTCGCGACGACTTCGACGACGTGCGCCGCCGCTTCGACGCGAAGAACCCGATCGCAGTGGGTAAACGGCTCAAGATCGAGCGCGCGGAGAGCATCGTCGACCTATTCGATTCGCTCGATGTCGACTCGCGCGGCTACTGGCTCCATCGCGAATCAATTCGTCTCTATCCGCGGCGGTTGGCTGCGGAGGTTTTAGGTTTCTGCAGCACCGACTCCGATGGGGATAACATCGGTCTCGCGGGTTTGGAGTTGCAGTACAATGAGGAACTGAAGGGGCAGAAGATCGTCGGCACCTCGCTCCGTTCTGCCATCAGCCAGACACTCGAGCCGCTCGACAATGACGAGATGCAATCGGCTCGCGGCAAGACCATGGTGCTCACGTTGGACTCGAACATCCAGGAAGTCGTCGAGCAGACTTTGGCCGCTACCGTCGAGGAATTCGGCGCAAAGAGTGCCGGAGCGGTCGTGCTCGATTCGAATAATGGCGCGGTCCTCGCCATGTCGAGCTTCCCGACCTTCGATAACAACTCCTTCCAGCGAGCGACCGCCGATCAGCGGCGCAATCGGACGCTCACCGATCCACTGGAAACCGGTTCTGTCGCGAAACTATTCACGGCGGCGATGCTTCTCGATCTCGGGTTCATCACACCGGAAACGCTCATCGATTGCGAGGGCGGGTATGCAGTTGTGGATGGGCGGCGCCTCCACGATTCGCCGGGCCATTACCTCGACGTCGCGACTTTCCGCGAGGCCCTCCGCTGGTCCTCGAACATCGGAATCGTTAAGGTCGCCCAAGCCCTCGAGAACAACCAGTGGTATAGTATGCTCCGCGAGTTTGGATTCGGTCGGAAGACCGGAATCGACCTCCCCGGCGAGGGCGTCGGGCTGCTCTATCCCGTCAGCCGTTGGACGAAGTTCAGCCGCACCTCTCTCCCGATGGGCTACGAAATCGCGATGACGCCCCTTCAAATCGCGGCGTCGATCAGCGCGATCTCAAACGGCGGTTACTACTACGAACCATTTGTTGTCTCGGAACTTCGCGATCCGAGCGGCACTGTTGTCTGGCAACGAGAAACGGAACCAGTCCGCCAGATCATCCGTCCCACGACGAGCGCGATCATGCGCGATCTGATGGAAGACATCGTCGTACGCGGCACGGGAACCAAGGCCCAGGTCGAAGGCTACCGCGTTGGCGGCAAGACAGGAACGACGCGCAAAAGCGACGTGTTCTCGCATCGCGAGTACATTTCATCCTTCGCCGGAGTCGTTCCCATCGATGCCCCGCGGGCGACCATCTATGTCTACATCGACGCGCCGCAGGGCGCCTACTACGCCTCCACCGTCGCTGCACCGGCCTTTCGTGAAATCGCAAGCGCGGTGGCCATTCACCTCGGTCTGCCGCCCGACGAAACGATGCTCAACACTCATCGCGAAGTTGTTCAGGTCGATGTCGAGTCTTACGATTCGGTCGCGATTCCTCGCGAAATGCACCGCAATCTCTACAGTGGATTGATGCCCGACATGAGCGGAATGACGATGGCGGAAGTTCGCCGCAAGCTCCCCCGCGATGTCGAGAGCGTGCGCTTCCTCGGCTCTGGATACGTGAGCGATCAGTACCCGCCGCGCGGTGAGCCGATTGGCTCCAAGAGCGAGATTCTACTGCACTTCACGCCCGCTGTTCCTGAAGCGAAGCTGGCAGAAGACGCGGTAAACATGGCCTCGACGGGAGTCTACCGATGACAGATCACCCGGGCATTCCTCTGCTCGATCTATTGTCCGATGCAGGGCTTGAAGTCGCCGACATCTACGGCAACCCGGACCATGTGCTTACCGGGATTAGTGTTCACGCTCAGCGCACCGGCCCTCGGGAAATGTTCGCCGCAATCGCTGGAACGGCGACGGACAGTCACCTCTTGATCTCGGAAGCAGTCGACGCAGGGGCGAGCGTAATTCTCACCGAGCGCGAGATCATGCCGTACCCCGGCGTGACGATTGTCCGCGTTCCCAGCACCCGCATGGCGCTCGGGCCTCTTTGCCTTGCATTCAAAGGACACCCGGAACGTCGCCTCAAAATTTTTGGTACAACCGGCACCAACGGCAAGACCACGACAGTGCATCTGCTCGCCGCGATCCTCAGCGAAGCTGGCATGAACGTCGGCATGATCGGCACGATCGGTGCCGAGTGGAACGGAAACGTCGAGGCGACGAACATGACGACGCCGGGTCCGTTCGAGTTGGCGGAGATCCTGGCTCGTATGGTCGAGGCAGGAGTCGACGCAGTCGTCATGGAGGTCAGTTCCCACGCGATTCACCAAGGGCGTGTGCGCGGCGTTCCGTTTGTTGCGGGCGGCTACACGAACATTAGTCAGGACCACTTGGACTACCACGGCGACTTCCCGACTTACATTTCCGTGAAGCGCGGATTCTTCTTCGATCATCTCTCACGACTACCCGATTCGGTCTCGTGCTTCAACATCGACGACGCTGTTGGCGAAGAAATGGGTGAGACCTACGGCGGACGAAAGCTCACCTACTCCGCGCGGGGAAATGCTCAGGCAGACGTCATCGCGACTGCGGTCAAAAGTCGCCCCGGCGGCACCGAGTTTACGCTGAAGGCACCCGACGGTGAGGTCGGCATCCGCAGCCGTCTCATGGGCGAGTTCAATTTGTCCAACTCGCTCACCGCCGCTTCCATGGCACTGGGAGCTGGTGTGGATTTGCAAACAATCGCCTCCGGCCTCGCGGGCGGCAAACCTGTCGCCGGACGCTTCGAGCCGATTTCTGAAGGCCAGCCCTTCTCGGTGTTCGTCGACTTCGCGCACACTCCCGATGCTCTTCAAAAGATTATCACCACGGCGCGCGGACTCTGTCGTCATCGCCTCATAACGGTGTTTGGTTGCGGGGGAGATCGTGACCGAAAGAAGCGCCCGATCATGGGCCGCATCGCCGTGGAAAACAGCGACATCACGATCATCACTAGTGACAACCCTCGCAGTGAAGACCCGGCAGATATCGCGACCGACATCATTCGCGGCATCAGTGGTGGCGGCTTGGGAATGCGACGCTTCCACGTCCAACTGGACCGTAAACGCGCTATCGAGCACGCGCTGCAAAGCGCGTCGCCGGGCGATGTCGTGCTCATCGCCGGTAAGGGACACGAGGACTACCAGGAGATTCGCGGGGTCAAATCCCCGTTCGATGATCGGCTAGTTGCCCGCGAGTTCCTCCGCGAAATCGCAGGCAATTTCGATAGTCCCATGAAGGAAATTCTCCGGGAGCGGATCACTTGAAGCTGACACTTCAACAGATCGCCGGAGTGACCGGCGGCATCATTCTAAAGGGTTCGCCCGAGCTTCTGGTTCGCGGGCTGGCGACTGATACCCGCGCGATCACAGGCGGCGAGGTGTTTCTCGCACTTCGCGGAGACCGGTTTGATGGCGAAGCCTTCGCTGTTGCCGCGCTAGAAAAGGGTGCGGCAGGCGTCATCGTGCGCGGCGGCAACGAGCTCTGTGCCGTATCATCCCCCGACCAATTCGTCCTTCAGGTTAACGACACGGAGGTCGCCCTCGCCGACGTCGCTCGGGCGTGGCGTTCAATCGTCAATCCTCGATTGGTCGCGATCACCGGTTCTGCCGGCAAGACGACGACCAAGGACATGCTCGCTCACATTTGCAGCGGCGTGCGGAGGACGCATGCGACAAAGGGGAACTACAACAATCACATCGGACTGCCGCTGACTCTCCTCGACATGCCGGAAGACTGTGAAGTCGCCGTCGTTGAAGCCGGGATGAATCACAGCGGCGAGCTTCGGCACCTGGCGTCAATCTGTCACCCGAACATCGCTGTTGTTACAAACATCGGCAGCGCACACCTTGGAAACTTTAAAGACGAGGAAGAGATCGCCCGCGCAAAGTGCGAGCTGATCTCCTCGCTGCCAGATCGCGGGGTCGCTGTCGTCAACAGCGACTGTTCCTGGACAGCGCGCCACTCGGAATTCTGCCGGATGCCAGACCGTGTTCTCCAGTTCGGTATGCGCCTCGATGCTGACGTGCGCGCCGACCAAATCGGCTCAGTTCATCCCTGCGGCTATCACTTCCAAATCGTCGTGGGAAGCGAGCGCTTCCCCGCGCGCCTCAACGTGTTCGGGCGGTGTCAGATTTCCAACGCCCTCGCCGCGACTGCGGCCGCTTTGGAACTCGGAATTCCCGGTCACATCATTGCTGATCGGCTCACAACTTTCCGTGCCCCGGCGATGCGTTGCGAAGTCGAGCGACGCGATGGCTTCATGATCATTCACGATTACTACAACGCCTCGCCCGAGGCCGTGATCGGCAGCATTCGCTCCATGCGCGACATGGACGAGGGCGAGCGCCGGGTCCTCCTTTTGGGCGACATGTTGGAGCTAGGCGACGAGTCCATCGCGCTTCACCGGCGCGTCGGCGAAGTCGCCGCCGAAGAGCGCTTCAATCTCGTCGTGACCGTTGGCGAATTCGCAGCGGAAGCCGCGACGGCTGTGCGACTAGCGGGCGTTCCCTCAGAGCACTTCGCGACCTCCAAGGAAGCAGGCCAGTGGCTCGCCCCCGAGCTGCGACAAAGCGACGTCCTGCTCGTGAAGGGATCGCGCGGGATGAAGATGGAGTTGGCTGTGGCAGAACTCAGCCGCGTCCACCAATCAGGAGAGGGGATCGCCAACCGTGTTTGAACTCCTCTCGAGACTAGTTGGTGATTCCGAGAACTTGTCGTTTCTTCGACTCGGTTCTTACATCACTGTGCGTGCTGGTCTCGCGCTGGTTGCTGCATTCCTATTTAGCATTTTTGCAGGTCCTCGATTCATCGAGAGCATGCGACGCCGCAAGGCTGTTCAATACATTCGCCGCAGCGAAGGCGCAGGCGCTGTGAGTCTCGACAAGATGCACGCCGGCAAAGCGGGCACGCCTTCCATGGGCGGTGTGCTTATGTTTGGTGCCGTCGTGTTCTCGATGTTCCTCTTCGGAAACTTCTCCGAGCCGGTGTTCTGGCTCGCGATGTTCGCTGCCGTCGGTTTCGCGGCGATCGGCTTCGCAGATGACTATCTTAAGATGACCCGCAAACAAAACGGCGGGCTGACAACTCGGCAGAAGCTGGTGGCGCAGGTCATTGTGGGCGGCGTGTTCGCGACGATTCTCGTAACAGCATTCCCCACAATGGTGAACTACGAGGTGCTTCAGTCGAACCAGTGGATAACCTACGAGCGGCCGGATTTCATCCACCTTCCGTTCATAAAGAACGCGGTGTTCTTCCTCGGGTGGCTGTTCATCCCCTTCGCGATTCTGGTGCTCACTGGCACGAGCAACGCCGTGAATCTCACCGATGGGTTGGACGGCCTCGCCGCTGGCGTAACGGTTTCTTCCACGCTTTGCTTCGCAGTGATCGCTTACATCGCCGGGCGAGTTGATGCGTCCGACTACCTGATCATTCCCTACGTTCAGGGTGCGGGCGAGTTGAGCGTGATCTTGGCCGCGCTCACCGGCGCTTGTTTCGGCTTCCTGTGGTTCAATTCTCATCCTGCTCAGATTTTCATGGGCGATACCGGTTCGCTGATGCTCGGCGGGTTGATTGGCGCGGTGGCGCTGCTCACCAAGCAGGAATTCCTGCTGTTGATTGTTGGCGGAGTTTTCGTTGCCGAGGCGCTGAGCGTGATCCTTCAGGTCGGTTCCTACAAGATGCGCGGCAAGCGCATCTTCCGCATGGCTCCATTGCATCATCACTTTGAAAAGTGTGGAATCCCGGAAAGCAAGATCATCGCGCGGTTTTGGATCGTAAGCGCGCTGCTCTCTATGGCCGGGCTGATCACATTGAAATTCAGATAAGGAGGTGTACTTCCCCTAAAACGCATTAGTTCAAACCGTTGTCTTTCCCGTTCTCACGGTTCTCATTCCAGTCCAAGTTCCCGGAGGTAGTTCAGATGGAAAATCGCCCGTTCCCCTTTCGCCGCGTTTGCGTGTTCGGTGCCGCCCGCTCAGGTGTCGGTGCCATGCACTTGCTTCGCCATCACGATGTCCAGGTCACGCTCGTCGACGAGCGCCCTGCGATGGAGTTCCGCTCGCTAATCCGCCGACTTCGGCGTCTCTATGTCACGGCTCACTTTGGCCCGATGAAGGAAGACGTCCTGCGCGGTTGTGAAGCAATCATCGTCTCGCCTGGCATTCCGCTCGAGCACCCGCTCATCAGCGAGGCCATGGACCGCGACATGCCGGTCATCTCGGAAGTCGAGCTCGCCTCGTACTTCGCCAAATCGCCGATCGTCGCCATTACTGGCACGAACGGCAAAACCACTACAACGATCCTCGCGGGTCAGATGCTGACCGACTCCGGCGTCAATGCCGTGGTCGCCGGTAACATTGGCCGCGCGTTCTCCGACGCCGTGCTCTCGTCCCAGGACGAAACCCGCGACACCAAACTGGTGACGGAAGTCTCCAGTTTCCAGCTCGAATCCATCGAGGACTTTTGCCCGCACATTGCGGTGATCCTCAACATTTCCCGCGACCACATGGACCGCTATCCCTCCATGCGCGAGTACGTGGAAGCCAAGTATCGCGTTACCCTCAACCAGACCGATGAGGATTTCCTCATCCTCAACAACGACGATCCGATCTGCATGAAGGCAGCCGAGGAATCCGTTGCTCAGATCTATACCTTCTCAATGAAGAAGGAAGTCGAGCAGGGCGCGTTCGTTCAGGATGGCAAGATCTTCCTGAAAGAGGACGGCGAGGCCACTTTCTTTTGCACCACCAATGACGTCCCGATGCCGGGCAGTCACAACATCGAAAACACACTCGCCGGCTTGGTGATCAACCGTCGCCTTGGTGTCAGCGTAGAGTCTCTTCAGAAGACTCTCAGCCGATTTCGCGGCGTCGAACACCGCATTGAATTCGTGGCAGCAAGCAAAGAAGGCATCAGCTATTACAATGACTCAAAGGCAACAAATGTGGACTCGCTGGAGAAGGCTCTACTGAGCTTCGACCGGCCAATCGTTCTCGTTGCCGGCGGTCGCGACAAGCAGTCCGCCTACGACCGCCTCAACTCGCTCGTGAAAGAGCGTGTTAAGGCACTCGTTCTCATCGGAGAGGCTAAAGACCTCATCAAGCGCCACTGGGGCGGACTCGTGGAAACGCGTGATGCAGGTAACATGGACGAGGCAGTGAAAGTTGCTGCCGGTCTAGCAGATGAAGGCGACATCGTGCTGCTCTCACCGGCATGCACCAGCTTCGACATGTTCAAGGATTATGAGGAACGAGGCCGCGCCTTCAAGCGTAGCGTCCGCGCTCACCTTGGAATCTAGGAAACGTATGTGACCAGGTACCTTCGGTGCTTCGACAACCCAGGGGCGCTCATAGCCCTCATCGTGACAGTCCTGCTTTCAGTGGGACTCGTTACGGTTTACAGCGCCAGTGGGGCGCGGGCCGGCCTTGAGAACTACCAAGCAGCCGCCCGCGCAGAAGCACGCGAAGGTACAGGTCGAGAAATCATCTTTCAACACGGCGACGATTACGTCCGCAAGCAGCTGATGTGGACGCTGATCGCTCTCGCCGCCGCTGCCTTCGTTTTCAAACTCCCCATCGAACAATTGGAAAAGTGGTCACCGTGGGTCCTGTGCGCGAGCATGGTACTATTGGTGATGGTGATTGCGACGCCGCTTGGCGTGGAAAGCAAGGGCGCGAGGCGATGGCTTCGTCTTGGAGGCATGACTCTTCAACCCTCTGAATTTGCAAAAGTCGCCATGGTGTTGTTCATGGCAAAATTTCTCGCGGACAAGCGCGACAAGATTCGCAACCTCAAGGAAGGCTTCATCCCTGCCGCCGGAATCACTGCCGTTTTCCTCGGCCTCATTGTTCTCGAAAAAGACCTCGGAACGATCATCCTCATGGGGACGGTCATTCTTGGTATGTGGGGACTGGCCCAAGTCCGGTTAACCCACCTCGCCACGATCGTCATCGGCGCGATGCCGGTCATCGTTTTTCTGGTCTTTCAACAGAGCTACCGCGTTCATCGAATCCTCGCTTTTCTCCATCCAGAAAAGTACACAATGACCCACGGCTATCAGCTCAATCAGTCGCTGATCGCGGTCGGTTCCGGCGGAACCTTCGGCGCGGGCCTCGGTTCTGGTATGCAGAAGTATCATTTCCTTAGCGAGTCGCACACCGACTTCGTTTACGCGATCGTCTGCGAAGAACTCGGCATGGTCGGCGGCGTGGCAGTGGCGCTACTGTTCCTCGCGTTCATCCTTATTGGCCTGCGGATTTCCTACCGCGCGCCGGATTATTTCGCCGGGCTCGCCGCCGCGGGGCTGACGATGATTATCGGTTGGGCGGCATTCATTAACTTCTTCGTCGTCTTGGGATTGGCCCCGACCAAGGGCCTCGCCTTGCCGTTCTTTTCCTACGGCGGTTCATCGCTCGTGACCTCCTTGGTGAGTGTCGGATTGCTCATGAACATTGCTAACTACTCCGCATCGGTCGCCGCCGGCGGGCGGGAGGCTCTGTGATGAACCAACCCTCTCGTATCCTCATCGTCGCGGGCGGCACCGGCGGGCACATCCTACCGGGAACTCGTATTGGCCGTGCAATCGGGGCCGTCGCTGGTAATGACGTCGAGATCGAGTACTGCTGCGGCAGCCGCGAGATCGAGGCGCGAGTCTATCGCGGAGTTGGCGTCGATCCGACGATCTATCCAGTTGGCTCGCAGGCTGGCGTTCTCGGGAAGGCGAAGTATCTTGCTTCGATGGCGCGCTGCTTTGCCGGAGCATTGACGAACCTGATCTCACGCCGCCCTTCTGCCGTCGTCGCGACTGGCGGCGCCGTTTGTTTTCCGATCCTGAGCGCGGCAACATTGCTTCGTGTCCCGATCTTCCTTCACGAGTCCAACGCAATTCCCGGGCGGGTCGTCAGACTCTTCGCCCGCTTCTCCACACAGGTGTTCACCGGCTTCCAGATCGAGGGCCTCGCTAACGAAATCGTCGTGGGGACGCCGGGGCCGATTGGTACCGACAAGTGCATCGAGCGCGACACGGTTCTGTGTGTCGGAGGCAGCCAAGGCGCGGCGCGTCTCAACGGGCTCTTTCTTCAGGCGGCTATGGCTCTCCGCGAACGCTACTCAGAACTGCGCTTTGTACTTATCGCTGGACCCGGGAAAGAGATCACGGCTTCCGAGGGCGTTGAGGTGATGACCTACTGCGACGACATGGCGGAATTGCTTTCGAGGACACGCGCGATTGTGAGCCGTTCGGGGTCCGGTAGCCTGTGCGACATTGCAGCCTTTGCAATTCCCTCGATTCTGGTTCCGTTCCCTCACGCCAAAGATGACCACCAGACTTCCAACGCTCGCTGCTTCGCGGACTCAGGGGCAGCGGTCCTCATGCCGGAAACACAACTTTCTGCGGGAGTACTAACGGAAAAACTTGATGCTGTTCTTTCCGATGAGGGAGGACTTGGCACGATGGCCCATGCTGCGAAGAAATTCGACCGGCCGGATGCCGCAAACGAGATCGCACGCCGCGTTTTGCTGACGGCTGCGGGGCGCGCAAATCGGCCAACGAAACTACGGGAAGGCATCGCAGTGGTACCTCCCAAATCATGAATACCACGTTCTCAATAGACGGAACCAACCCGCTCCGCTCCGCTCACCTCATTGGTGTTTGCGGAGCCGGAATGCTTCCTATTGCCAAGGCCCTCGTGCATCACGGCGTAGAGGTGTCCGGCAGCGATCCGAACGAGGAAAAGGGCCGCGCGCTAACTTCAATTGGGGTGCGCTGGTCACCTGATCACGCCGCAGAAAACATTAACGGCGCACAGGCCGTTGTTTACTCGACGGCCATCGCGGATACCAATCCGGAGCTCATTCGCGCGCGCGAGTTGGGTCTCCCTCTGCTCCATCGCAGCGAGATGCTCGGGAGATTGCTGACCCTCCGCGAATCGATCCTCATTGCCGGAACTCATGGTAAGACGACGACCACGGCGATGACTTCGATCATCCTCGAAGCAGCGGGGGAGGATCCCTGGGCGTTTGTCGGGGGCGCGGTCGATGAGTTCGGCGGGAACCTGCGTATCGGCGGGCAACGCTGGTCTGTGACCGAGGCGGATGAAAGCGACGGATCGTTTCTCAAGCTTCCGGCGAACCACGCCATCATTACCAACATCGAACCGGAGCACCTGAACTATTGGAAAACTCGCGATCGTTTGATCGAGGGTTTCAGTGAGTTCATCAACGGAGTCCCCGCCGACGGATTGCTTACATGCTGCGTTGATGATGAGGAACTATGCGACCTCATCAGCCTCCAGACCCGCCGCATCGTCACCTGGTCCATCGAAGATCACCCTGCTGAATTTCAAGCGCATGAGATAGAGCTTCGCGGCGACGGCGCGTCCTTTGGCGTGCTGCGAAATGGCGAGCACCTGTGCGACATGGTGATCGGCGTTCCAGGTCGCCACAATGTTTCCAACGCACTCGGTGCGCTGGCACTTTCAGTGAGCCTCGGCGCGGATCCCGCACTCTGCGGCAAGGCGCTCAAAAACTTTAGAGGCGTCGGCCGTCGGTTCACGCGCCGTACCGGCCCTGCGGGTAGCTTGATCGTCGACGACTACGCCCACCACCCCACGGAGATTCGTGCGACAATGGAAGCCGCGCTGACGTTGCGGAGCGAGCGCGGCGGGAAGCTGTTCTGCGTGCTGCAACCTCATCGCTACTCGCGCACACGCGATTTCTTTGACCGTTTTGGACCGGCCCTCGACGGAGCGGATCACGTCATCGTGACTGATGTGTACGCCGCAGGCGAGCACCCTGAGAACGGAATCAGCGGTGCGACTTTGGCAGACAGAATCGCCCAACAGATCCAATCCAACATCGATTTCGTTCCATCATTTGATGAGATTAAAAAAGAGCTTCGGGAACTGCTGAAAGTTGGTGACATTGTTCTGCTACTTGGTGCAGGTAGTGTGACGAACCTCAGCCACCAGCTATCCGATCCCGTTGCTGAACTTTGCTGAACCCGCTCCCGGAGGAAGAGGTTAACTATGAGACGCGTGAATACCCTTCGCTCCACACTTGAGCGAACAAGCCCCGGTCTTCAGATTCGACCAAATTTTGATCTCACAAAAAAGACGTCGATGCGGATGTACACCCGCGCGGCAGTCTACGCGAAGGTGGAAAACCCCCTCGGCTTGCGCGACCTGATGCACGAATCGGGCGAGCGAGGAATTCCGGCGTTCCTGCTAGGCGGAGGATTCAATACAATCTTCGCCCAGAGCTACTTCGAGGGAATCGTTTACTCCCTCGAGGGCAGCTTCAAGGACCTCGAATACATTGGTAACAATATTGTTCGCGCCGGTTCTGGCGTGAAACTTCCCCAGCTTCTCAGCTATGTTCGTAAGCAGGGTCTGATGGGACTTGAGTTTCTAACGATGGTTCCCGGCACTGTCGGCGGCGCGCTCGCGGGTAACGCCGGCGCTGGCAATTGGGGACTGTGTGACCTCGTCGAGCGAGTAAGCCTGATGACCCGCGACGGGTACATCGCGAACGTCTGCCGCAACCAGTTCCGCTATTCCTACCGCCACTCGGATTTGCGTGACGCGACGATTCTGGAAGCCGACCTTCGGCTCTGGCCGCTGAATCGCGGCGAATCCGATCGTCGCATCGAAGAGTACAAGTCGAAGAAGACGAACCAGCCCTACAACACGCCGTCGTCCGGTTGTATTTTCAAGAACCCAAAAGACCCCGCAACCGGACTTCCCGTCAGCGCGGGCAAGCTCATCGACCAGTGTGGACTGAAGGGCTATCGTATCCGATCAGCCGCTGTTTCAAAGGGCCACGCGAACTTTATCGTAAACCACGGCGACAGTTGCGGCGAGGACTTCCTCGCGCTGATCTCGCTCATTCGAGACATTGTTTACAGCAACACCGGAATCGAACTTGAGATGGAAGCTCAGATCGTCGGAGGCCCGCTCAATAGTGTCGTCCTTACCTGACATGAGCGGTTCCGGCGCGTTTCGCCGATTGAGCAGCAGCACGCGGAGCCAGCAGGTGCGAAAGCTGTCTCACCGGCAACCGGTGCCTCGTTCGCGTTTTCGACGGTTGCTCAGCGCTATCAGCTTCGGCAGTCCGGCGATTGGCGTCGCGATTTTGACCGGGAGCTTCCTCGCAGGGTGCGCGATCTTCGGCCACTTCTTGCTCCAGTCCGATTACTTTCGAGTGGATCAGATTGAGATCGTCACATCGGACGCTCAGATAAGAGAGCTGGTTGCCAAAGTACTGAAAGATGACTTGGAGATTAGCGAGGGAATGAGTCTGCATTCAATCGATGCCGATACGACGCTCGCTGCCATTCGCAATCTTCCGTCGGTCAACACGGCAGACGTTCGAAAGCTCTGGCCAAATCACGTCATCGTTTTTGCAGAGCCTCGATCTGCGGTTGGAATCCTCGTCACCAATGCCGACTCGTTGTTGTTTGACCGAGACGGGTTGCTTTTTCGCCGCGCCAAGGCGAGCGATTTTTCCGACCTGGCCATGCCGGTCGTGAGTGGGTTTGACCACGAGAGTTTGAAGCTCGGAGACAAGATTGCGCAACGGCCACTCAGCTCGCTCCGCCGTTGGGCGGAAGTGATCGATAGAAATCAAACCAGCTTTCCTGACCCAGTCTCCGAGTTCAACTACGGCTCCGATTCAGGGCTGACTCTGGTCATGGAGAGCGGGCTGCTGTTCGCGCCGGGC
>JAUIJJ010000028.1 GCA_030431385.1 bacterium
GGCGAACTTTAAAGATCTGATACGAAACAAATTCGACAAGCTAACCAAGAACCATAGCAGCAGCAAGCAGTCCATCAACCAGCTGCTCAATCAACTTGAAACCCAATCTATCTACCGCGTATGCACGTTCTATCGCAAGTTGCTCCAAATATTGAGTGAGCCGCGCATGGAAATACTATCGCGGTGGGGGACTGGTGATCGGCGTGATGGAGTTTTACTTCCTGGCAGTCGAGCCGATCCTCCACTCCGCCGGAGGCATTCGAATTCACCCAACCCCCGAGGAGCGCAACCGATCAGTATGCCTCAAGTGAAGAGCGAGTCGCTTTTGGAGCCACAGAGCGCAACCCCACTGTATATGCAGGTGGCAGGGCGCATCGAAGAGATGGTCGAAGTCGGTACCTTTCGCATCGGCGAGCGGCTTCCGTCGGTGCGCTCTGTCAGCCGCGATTGGGGAGTCAGCATCTCGACGGTGCTGGAAGCATACCGACGCCTTGAGAGCCGTGGCGTCATCGAAGTGCGTCCCCAGTCGGGACACTATGTGATCCCAAGGGCTGATCTGTTCCTTCCTGAGCCAGCGCCGAGCGATCCACCTTCCGTGCCTCAAATGGTTTCCGCACTGGAGCTGACGCAACTGCTCGTCAAGGACGCACAGTCTGAGGACCTCCCTCGGTTGGGACTCGCAGTCCCGAACCCCGAACACCTCCCCGTGACAAAGCTCAATCGCATCGTCGCGTCGGTCACCAGAAGGCTAAAAGGGAAGGCCTATTCTTACGAGTTGGGGCTGGGTGCGCCCGTGCTACGCAAAGAAATCGCGAGGCGCCTCGCGCGCCTCGGCTGCAATGTCGCGCCGGATGACCTGCTGATCACAAACGGAGCGACCGAGGCGGTTTCGCTGGCGATTGATTCGATTCTCAAGCCGGGCGACACAGTGGTTGTTGAGTCGCCGTGTTACTGCGCGTTCTTCAGACACTTTGAGCGAATCGGTGTGAACGTGTTGGAAATCCCGACTCACCCGCGGACAGGGATCAGTCTGGAAGCTCTCGACTTCGCGCTCCGTGAGCACTCATGCATCGCCGCGTGTTTCCTCATTCCAAACTTCAACAATCCGCTGGGGTCGCTCATGCCCGAGGCGAACAAGAAGAAGCTCGTAGAGATGCTCCGCCCGCGCGAGATTCCGATCATCGAAGACGACGTGTACGGAGACCTCTGTTTCAGCGACGATCGTCCGGTTCCACTCAAAACATTCGATAAAGAGGGGTTGGTGGTATACTGCTCGTCCGTTTCCAAGACGTTGGCGCCCGGACTACGAGTTGGTTGGGTGGCCGCAGGAAGATTCGCCGAAGAGATTAGCGCGATGAAAACGCAGGCGTCGCACGCGTCTGAGACGCTCGCGCAATACACCGTCGCCGAGTTCCTCGAAAATGGCGGCTACGATACCCATGTGCGGCGACTGAGGCGGATTCTCGCTCAGCAGACCGACGGCATCCTCCATGCCGTCGCCAAATACTTTCCCGAAGACACGAGGACAACTCGCCCGGAGGGCGGCACTGTTGTGTGGGTCGAGCTTCCTGAGAACGTGGACTGCGTCGATCTCTATCGCAAGGCGCGCGAGGACCGGCTTACATTCGTGCCGGGTGTACTGTTTTCCACGAACGGCAGGTACAACAACTTCATCCGGCTCAACACCAGCTACGCCGGTCGGAATGCCTACGATGCAATCGAGAAACTGGGGTCGCTCGTCAAGAAAATGGCGCAGGGCTAGGCGGAGCAGCGACGCATCCAAAAGCTACCCGTGGGGGAGTGCGTTTCAGGTACGTAGTTGGGGAAGGAAGTCTTTAACCACTCCTTTTTTTCACGGCAAAGCCAATGTCCAGCGGCGAGTACTTCAAAGTCGTCGTTGAATTGCAAGAACGCCTGCAAGAGATATTGCTCATTCCAAAACCATCGCTGGCTGATCGCGTACTCTTTAGGATACTCGAAGGGAAGTTGGATGTCGTGGATGTGCACGACAACACCCGGTTTTAGCCGCGGCAGAACTTCGAGGTACAGATAGCTGACGTCGTTGCCTGTATTGATGACGTGGCTCGAATCGATGAATAGAATGTCGCCCGAAGCCAACTCCGCAAAAACTTCAAACGGAACACTCTGTACCTGTTCCTTACGGATTCTTCCGGATGACTCATGGATGGAAAGCCACTCCGGAGGGTAGGGATCGATTCCGGTCAATTCGCATGGAGTGTCATTTAGCGCGAGTGCTTCCAACATGACAAGCGTCGACCAACCGCACCCGACTTCAATAACCTTCTTAGGACTAAAATGGCGGATGGCCCCGTGAGCCAGCATCGCGCTGGAAAAACCGAACGAGGGCGCACCCGCGCAGTATCCCGCCGACGGTTCGAGGGGCGAATCCGCCCAGGAGCACTCGTCGCCGAATTGACCCAATTTGTTGATGTACTCTCTCTGGTTCTCTTCGTTCCACTCTATTCCTGCCAATGCGGATCGATGACTCCACACATCCCTCCCGATCATGTCTCGTGTGTCGGGAACGGGGAAGTAAAAGTGAGTGGGGCTAAGTACGAAACCGAATCGTTCGCTCACCGGAGAGATCCGGCGGCACATCTCGCGCACGCACTTGGAATAGATCGAAGAGAGTCCCATTCAGTTATGCTTTAGACTTTACGGTCATCATGATGGGCACGACTCGCTCTTTCGCATTTTCGTCGGAGGGGATGTTCACCACCCCATAGGCGCAGTGCTCGCTCAGCGCGTCACTATGAGTGGCGCCTTCGATGGCAAGAACCGACGATCCGCCGCCGTCGAGGTTCACCGCAGTTTCGCAGCCGACAACTTCCATTAATCGAGAAAGCCCGTCGAGGGTGATGCCGATGCTGTGCTCGCCGCTCCGTCTGCCATCGACGACGACGACTTTCCAGCCGCCACTCGATGTCGTCCCGATCGCAGTACGAGGTGCACGGGTCGTAAGAGGATCGAACGGGAAGCGCGTCGGGGCCGGGCCTGATGGCTGAAAGTCTCCCGTGTTTTCCTTGATGAATAGGAAGTCCTTCGTGATCCGAATTCCGTCGCGAACGAGGAACGGCCCCCCGGTAACCATCCACTTTGGCTTCCCCATCGGATGACTTCGCAGGCCGAGGGAAATTTGGCGGATTCCGTCGGGATGCAGTGCTGCCTTTGCGTGATCGCCTGTGAGCCAAACAACGGCTCCGCCCTTGGGGGGGGTCACATTCGAGCGCGCATGGCCAACGTCGACGAGCATCGTACCGCTGAAGATCAGCTCAACCGCATCGGGCGGGGGAGCGAACTCGTCGGCGTCGAAGTACCGCCACACCATCCCGTTTGGATCGTCGGCAAAGTGGCCAACGTGAAGGGGAACAGGCGGAAGGTTGCCGATCCGGACTTCCAGCATCTCCGGCCCGAAGACCGACGCGTCCATCTGCTTGTTTTCGAAAACCATCAAACCCGGCCGCGACACCCACGGCGGCATGACGAGTCGGCCCTCGATGATGTGACCACCGAGCGGTTGATGAAGCGCGGAAACAGTGTCGTTGTACTCTTCGGGGAAATTGAGGAAATACCCGGCGTTTGTGGCAGCGAGCACGTCGGCGTAGCTCTGCACAATTCGCGACGGAGGGAAAGCGGGAAGCCAGCGTACGGTATCAAACTCGCCGTCTTCCATGTCGATCAATCGCGGGTCCAATGCCCCCAGCCCGAGAATGGCCTTATCATCAGGGGAGTCGAGTTCTTGAACAGTTCGGAGGCTTTGAATGACGGGACGATGGTCCAGCCCGGGCTCGGAGTAGAACGGCGAACCCATGTTCACGAAGAGGCGCGATTGCTTCTCACCGCTGGACGACCTGAGCGCGTCACCGGCCCACGTCGTCTGCCAGTAGGCATTCTCGATCTCGTCCATGTCGACGAGGTGTGGAAAGTCAGCAGCGAGCGCCGGCGACAGCTCGGCGGCAGCGTTGGAGTCGATTGTCAGCTCGTTAATGCAGAGTCCCTCAAGCGCGCCATCTTCCGAGCCGTCCGATTCAACGCGGAAACGGAAGCGGCGACGACGCCAAGTGACTCCATCGCAGAGCGGCCGGTTGAGGTCTTCTTCGAGCTTGAACTCCGAGCGCACGACAGGCAGCCCAACGATGTGACTCATCACATGCTGGTCGATCATATTGTGCCTGAAGGCATGTTCGTGAAAGACGCTCCCGCGCCGTTTCAGCCAATTCAACAGTTTGTTAGACAAAGTTTCTTCTTCCGTAATCAGTCCGTCATGCCCTCGGCAGTGACGTCGTCGATGATGCCCATGATCATCTCGTTGATGGGGGCGCGCGGTATACCGAAGACCTGCGAGGCGAGCCCCGGGGCCGACCCCATTACGACGAGGTCGCCGATTCCTGCCCCTACGTAGTCAATCGCCATGGTTGCCATGCCGATTTCCTGCAGCTTGGGCGAAAGCGGCTGGACGATCATCAGCTTCCGCGAGTTATAGGCGTCGTGACAGTGGGTGGACCACAGGTTCCCGACGACCTTTCCAATTTTCATCGTTCGCCCCTCTTCAGGAGCACGTTTACATCATCCACCAATCCGCCAATGGCGCAGTCGGTGGGGACGTTGGTATCGGTATAGTGGGCGAACATCGCGTCTCCGCTTCTTACCAGATAGACAATGTCACCGTTACTTCGGTTTAGTGCATCGATGGCGACTACAGGCATGCCGCAGTCTTCCAAGCTGTCGTCAAGGGGCTGAACCACTGCCAACTTGACCTGCTCGAAGAGGGGATCGCGCTGTGTCGCAACCACAGTTCCGATTACTCTAGCGAGGTCCATCAGGTACTTTCCTCGGAGCTTGTAGTGTTGCAGGTAAGGCCATCTTGGCCGTTGATCAAGTCGGCAATGTATCCCGCTCCGAAGCCATTGTCAATGTTTACAACGGAAATGCCTGGGACGCATGTGGTTAGCATGGAGAGAAGGGCGGTGACGCCTTCTAAATTTGCGCCGTACCCGATGCTCGTCGGAACGGCGATAACCGGGCAGGAGACCAAGCCGCCGACCACGCTGGGCAGGGCGCCTTCCATGCCGGCGACGACTATCAGGACTTTCGCTTTCAGCAGCAGTTCTGCCTGACCGAGGAGGCGATGGAGACCGGCCACCCCCACATCGCTGGCGGTCTCCACATCGCTGCCGTAAAATCTGGCGCAAAAGGCCGCTTCCCTCGCGACCGGCAGGTCACTGGTCCCTGCGCAGATGACGCCGACAATCCCGCTGCGGGGCGGGGCGGGTGATACTCGAATGGCGAGGCATCGCGCCTGGGCATCGTACTCTGGTGATTTGTCCGAAAACTCGCCCAGAACTGATTCAGCCTTTTTCTCGTCAATTCTCGTAAGAAGCGCGTTTTGCCCGGCCTTGAGAAGCGACCTGGTGATCGTCACGATTTGCTCAGGAGTCTTGCCTTGGCAGAAAACTGCCTCGGGTCGGCCCCGCCGGGCCTGGCGCTGAAGGTCAACCACCGCGTCGCCGAGTTCGGCGATCTGCCCGAAGGCCAATAGGTCGGCCGCAGCCTCGGGCGTTATGTCGCCTTCAGCAACTGCCTGCAGTACCTCACGGGAGGTCCGTGGTTGGTGGATAAGTCGTAGGGGATTGTCGGGGAGCAAGGTGCAGTCGGGACGGGTTACCGTCCGCTTCCCTTCTTGCCTTTTCCGGCCCGCTGTTTGAGGTGCTCCTCAAACTCGCTCACTGACTCTTCCTGATCCAGAGTCTCGATACTGCCGCTGCGTTCTTGACGCACCTTGCTGACGGCTGCAGTCGCGGGCATGCCCTCGCTGACCAGGTATGCGGCCAACACCGTACCTGTCCGACCCATTCCTGCCTGACAGTGCACGAGGACGCGGCCATCCTGACTCCGCGCCTTGTTGATGTAGCTGACGATATCGTCCATCTGTTCAACCGTTGGTGGAGAGAAGTCCACGACAGGAACATGCAGGAGACGGAACCCGGCTTCCTCCACGACCGCGCGCTGAAGTGGGCGCTCGGTGAGTGACACAATGTGCGTGATACCGAACTCGCGCACTTCCACGAGATCGTCCATCAGAGAGCCCCAGAGCCCCGGGCGGGCGCTGCCGGCCAGTACGTTGTCTACGATGTAGGAAAAGTTTCTCAGCATGCTCTCCAGTGCTCGCGCGTGATTCAAACGGTGCAAATCATGTCGAATTGAGGCTGCGGGTCAAGGCGAGTAGCCACGGTCCGAACTGACGATGGAGGCAATTCCGGTACCAACCGCTAAGCGCTTGCCCACGGAAATGTCGCCTCCCAACATCGTCCCTCGCTCAAATTGGCCCAGTCCTTGAGTACGATCATCCCAGAATCATCCTCCCTAAGGAACTGTGACGCATGTCGGACAAAAAAGTAAACGAAGTGATCATCATCGGAAGCGGCCCCGCCGGCTGGACAGCCGCGCTCTATCTCGCTCGCGCGAACATGTCGCCGATCGTCTATACCGGAAAACAACCTGGCGGTCAGCTAACTACGACGACCGAAGTGGAGAACTTCCCGGGCTTCCCCGAAGGCCGAGACGGCCCTGAGCTGATGATGGACATGGAGAAGCAAGCGAAGCGGTTCGGCACAGAGATCATCTACAAGGAAGTCTCCGACATCAACTTCGACGCGAGGCCCTTTACGATGAAGGCCGGTGATGACGAGGTTTCCAGCCACGCCATCATCATCGCGACAGGCGCCTCCCCCCGGATGTTGGGGCTCGAAAGCGAGCAAACATTTTGGAATCGCGGCGTGCATACCTGCGCGGTCTGCGACGGCGGCTTTTACCGCGGCAAAACCGTCGCGGTTGTCGGCGGGGGAGACTCGGCTATGGAGGAGGCGACCTATCTCGCAAAGCTCTGCGAAAAGGTGTACGTGATCCACCGGCGCGACGAGCTTCGCGCATCGAAGATCATGGCCGACCGCGCCCTCGGCACAAAAAACATCGAGTTCATCTGGAACAGCACCGTCGAGGAAGTCACCGGCGATACCAGCGGAAACTTCCCAAAGACGACCGGCCTGAAACTGAAGGACACACAAACGGACGAGTCGAGGTCGATTGACGTGGACGCTATGTTCCTCGCCATTGGTCACATTCCTAACACGGCGTTTCTCAACGACAAGATTACCCTCGATGATGAGAAGTACATCGTTGTCGACGAACGTCAGCAAACAAACATCGCTGGCGTCTACGCTGCCGGAGACGTTCACGACAAGGTCTACCGGCAGGCAATCACCGCCGCCGGAATGGGCTGCAAGTCTGCGCTTGAAGTCGAGCGCTACCTGACGCGCGAAGGACTAGCTGGAGAGTAATTCTTCAAAGTCACTGAGGTACTCATTAGCGATGCGCTCGACGGTGAAAGTAGCCGCGAGCGCGCTCGCTTTTTTACTCAATTCGACACTGCCATCCTGACCGAGATCGAGCGCACGCTCGAAGGCATCCGCCAGCTTCTGCGGCGCATCCGAGGCCTCGTGATCAAACACGATTCCAGTCTCTCCATCCGTCATGAAATCACGGAACTGGGGGAGTGCGGAGACGATGGTGATACATCCGCACCCCATCGCCTCCAGCGGCGCGACGCCGAATGCCTCACCCTTGAGCGCCAAGGACGGATAACAGTGATAGTGAGTTTTTTGAAGGAGGCTCGCGAGCTCTTTGCGGTCGTTGACCTTGGGGTGAAACTGGACATTAAGCCCTTCGGCGAGGCTCTGCAGTTTGCTAAAGTACTGCTCGCCGCCGCCACCGCCTTCCACCTGATGCGCGCCGACGATGTTCAGTTTCATCTGGCAGTCAGGGCGGCGGGTCATCAATTCACGGAATCCGTTAATCAGCAGTTCCAACCCTTTCTCGGGGTGGACTCGACCGGTGAAGGTGACGACCTTTTCTTGAGTGAAGTCTCGCTCACTTTTCGGCGGCACGAAGAGATCAGTGGCGATGGGATTAGGCACGACCTTGATCCTGCCTTCCGCTTTCGGATCATCGGCGATCAGAAACTTTTCCATCGCGCTCGAGACTGTCGAGATACGGTCGGCCTTCCGATAGAGCCAAATCTGCCCCTTTGGTGCACGGGCGATATGGACATAAACTTTCCGGGGGAGCCGTGAGAGCCTTGATAGGAAAACCGGCAGCCAGAATGTGTTCGTTACGACGACATCGCTGTCTTTGCGAATTCGGCGCATGACCTTCAGCGCGTACACCGAGTCCTTCAGGATATCGACGTAGATATTCCCTGAACTCTTGAGGCTCTTCACGGTATTGATTTGAACGCCATCCACGACACCTCCGGCGACCTTCGGATGAGCACTTGTGAACAACTCGACTTCGTGTCCTGAGGCAGCGAATGCGCGCGACACGTCAAACCAAACGCGTTCTTTCGCGCCAGCTGGGCCGGGTGGAATAGATATGAAGGGACCTGTGACAACCGTGATTTTCATGAATCAAGTGTTCCTGGGATCGGCCGTAGGGATCGATTAGCTACTTTTTGTGAATCTAATTTTTAGACTTCCCGCTGCTGGATTTGCCCTTCTGCGCGGCCTTTCGCTCGAGGGCCTCTTCCAGCGTCTTACAGACGACTTCGATTCCTTTCACGCGCGCGAATCGTTTGTCGTTCCCTTCGATGATCGTCCACGGTGCATAGGTCGTCGATGTTCGCTGTATCATCTCGTCGATGCTTTCGCGATACTGATCCCACTTCTCGCGGTTGCGCCAATCTTCGTCGGTCATCTTCCACGCCTTGTTCGGGTCATTCTGGCGCGACTCGAAGCGACGCAACTGCTCCTCGGGGGTGATATGTATGAAGAATTTCACAATGGCGATACCGGCCCGATAAAGCTGCATCTCGAATTCGTTGATCTCCTGATAGGCCCGCCGCCAATCGGCTTCGGTACAAAACCCCTCGATGCGCTCTACCATGACCCGTCCGTAGTGAGAGCGGTCGAAGATCGTCATGTGCCCAACAGGCGGAACGTGGTTCCAGAAACGCCAGAGATAGTGGTGGCTTAGCTCTTCGTCGGTGGGCTTCGAGATAGGGATCACGCTGTAAAATCTGGGATCGAGCGTCGCGGTCAGCCGACGTATGTTGCCGCCTTTCCCGGCGGCGTCCCAACCTTGGTAGACAACCATCGACGAAACGCCGCGCTTAACCGCCTCGATCTGAAGGCCGTGGAGGCGCACCTGCCCTTCCACCTTGCGCTTTTGGTATTCCTCTTCGTCGAGCTTCTTCGTGAGATCAACTTTGTCCAACAAAGTCGGCATCTCTTCCAACACGGGAACGGATACATAACCGTTCTTCACCTCGCCGACCTTCTTGCGCCGTTCCTGCCTGTTGAGCGCGTTTGCGATCTCTTCGCAAAGGTGCTGAAGGACGCGCATTCGGCGGTAGCGGCGGTCATTCGCTTCCACGATGTGCCATGGTGAGATGTGCGTGGAGGTCCGCTCCAGCATCTCTTCGGCGGCAGCGATGAACTCCTCGTATTTCTTGTGCCGACCCCACTCGCGCTTCGTGACGGTGTACCTGAGGAAAGGATCATTCTCGGCGGCTTTGAGGCGCTTCTTTTGTTCCTTCCTAGAGATGTGGAGCCAAAACTTGACGATGAGCGCGCCATCTTCGTGGAGCATCTCTTCGGTCTGGTTGATATCTTGATAGGCGTGACTCCACTCCTCCTTTTCAACCAAACCGTCGATGCGCTCGTTGAGAAGTCGGTAGTACCAGAAACGCTCGCAGAAGGAGATTCGACCGCGCGCGGGAGTGTTCACCCAATAGCGCCAAAGCCACGGCCGCTTCCGCTCGTCCTCGGTCGTTTCGTAGGCCACGTGTACGCGGAAGCCGCGGGGGTCCAGGACTTCACTAAGGTGGCGAATCGAGTCGCCTTTTCCCGAGGTGTCGAGACCTTCAAAGATCACGAGTACGGGAATACCCGCTTCGCGAACTTTTTGCTGAAGTTCACGAAGATCGGTTTTCAACCTCGGAAGCCATTCTTTGTAGGCCTCCTTGTCTACTTTCTTTGACGTATCGATGGTCTCAAGCATGGGCGCTGACTCTGATCGTGGGCGGATGTGTTCTCAACGGAAAAGCGGGGGAGTGGTTGCGCTATCGAATATCGATGAGCACCTTTCTGGCGGCTTCGATCAACGCGTCGTGGACGCGGTCATGGACTTCATCGACGAAGTTATTGAAGGTGCTCTGCGACTCCTCGCCGCCCTCCATCCACTCTCTCAATCTATCCTCAAAGACCTCGTGCTTCTCGCGGTAGATTTTCTCAATCCGCGAATCGGAGAGCAGAATGCCTCGGCCAATGGGCACGTTGACTTCCTTAAGCCGCTCGCGCACGTAGTCCATGCCGAGCATCGTCCCCACCAACCCAACGACAATACCGGCGATGACACCGATTGGTCCGGTGTGGATGAGCGCGACGCCCGTTCCGCCAGCAATGCTGCCTAGCAGCACGCTGACTAGTATGCCGACGACCAAAGTTAGGAAGTTGTATCTCCCCGGGTCGCGAGGGATGTAGACGAAGCTAACGTCGATCTTCAACCCACCGCCGGGGAGATGGTACTTTCGAGTGAGGGGGATCGTCTCACGTTCGAGTTGGTCACGAATTCCCTCCAGCCAACGGGCGCAAACGTCTGCGATTGTCAGCACGCCGTTTTCGCTCAGCAACCACTCCTCGGCCAACTCGGGAATGCGCGTCTCCAGTTGGCTCAGTTTCTTCAGCTGGTACTTCTGCCACTCCTCGAGGGCCGGTCGAATCGCGTGTCGGAAGAGGCCCTCGTTGATCGGGTCCACGAGCAAATCAATCAGGCGCGTGACGTTCGCTTCCAGAATCTCACGGATGCGACCACTCTCGGAAAGCCTGTCGACTTCGCCCATGAAACGCGTCACCAAATTGTCCCAGCGCCCGACACGGGCCAGCCCGCGCGCGACCATGAACTGAGGCTCGCTATCATTGCGCAACGTCGCATCGGGGAAGACCTCCTCGACGATCCCCTGCAAGAACCGCATGCGAGACGCCCCTCCCGTCATCAGAATGAACTCGGGGGTCGTGTCCTGTTCCTTGAGCAACTTGCGCGTATCCTTCAGCGACTGGCGGAAGGCGTCGGGCCATGACTTGTTACCCAGCTTTTCGAGCGGCGACTTGAGAATTCGGTCCATGAGTTCCGGAGAAATCTTAACCGGAAAATCCAGATCCAGCCCGACGTCTTCGTAACCCTTAGCCGGCATGCCATTTTCCCGGTACATCTCCTCATTGGAGAAAAACTTTTCCTTGGTCGTGCGGCAGCAGAAACGACAGCGGGCGACATGCGTGTTGTTCTTCTCAAAGGCAGCTTTGAGTGCTGCACTTTCCTGATGATGCTCCGTCACATGACTAAAAATCGCGTCGTCGATCAACCCGGCGCCGAGGCAATTATGCCCGAAATCCACCGGGATTTGAGTGAGGCCGCTGACCGCCGTATAGTCGGTCGTAGATGAACCGACATCGATCACCAGAATAGATTTGAAGAGTTCTTCGCTGGTGAACTTACCCGATTCCTTCGCGTGCATGAAGGCGGCTCGCGACTCGGAAACGACCTTCAGGCTTTCGATTCCGCTTTCCTTTAGTAGCGCCTCGTAGTCAGCCCTCTCGCGCTCGTTCCAGCCGGAAGGACACCCGACAATGTATCCCGTCTCGGCCTCGCCACGGATGTGATGGGCGTCGAGAAACTTCTCGTGACAGGCACGCATGTACTCGCGGATTTGCTTGCGGTAGTGCGGGTCATCGCTCGGAATGCCCTTGAACGCCAGATCGAGTTCTGTCACCCCCGGCATCCCGATTGCCTCGGCGCCAACGAGCACGCCACGCGAAGGATGGCGCGCGATTGCCGTCACCCAGTTGCGCCGTGAATTCACCTCCAGCATCTCCGGGTGGGGGATACCATCGAGGCTTACAAGAGCCGCTGCTGTTTCGCCGTGGCCGAAGTCAAAACCGACGATCTCGCAAATGGATTCCGGGTTCATAGCTTATGCACCACCCTGCTGATACTCAACCGGCTCGATGACTCGACCCTTGAGCAAGACCTCATCGCCCTGAACCAAGGCCGGGCGCATCGTGATGTACCGCTTGTCAGCCGGATCGTCGTGGACTTCGAAGATAAACCACTCGGGAGCGACCTCTTCATTGCGTGGATCGAACTGCACGAGACGCACATCCATTCGCATCAAGATTTCTGGGGCTAGCTCTGCCATTTGAAGAATCCGCTGCGGCTTGTTGAGGGCAAGATACCCAACGAGTCGCTGGAAGAACTCCAGCACCTCTGGAGCTTCCTTGCGCGCGCCGGATTTCTGCCCGTCAGGCTTCGGCATGGCGACGGTTTCGTTGAAGTGATCAATGGTCTGGAGGGCTTCGTCTAGCAATGCGACGACGCCTACCTCATCGGCCTGATATCTGACCGCTTGCTTTCCGCGCTTGCTTCGCTGGGCGGCGCTGACGTCTCGGTTGTGGAAGACACGGACGACCTCCATCAGGATGACCGCTGCGATGATGGCGAAGAGATCAACCGGACCAATGATCGAGGGAACAGCCGACAATGCGAAAGCGATCAGCAATGTAATCTGTGTGATCCGAATGAAGACGCCGACGGAAAAGACCGCGAAATCGACTGGGGGAGTGTCGTCCTCGCTCGCCTTTGCAGGTGCTTGCCGACTGGCAAGATAGATCGCCGATTCACGCAGGATGTGGATGAGGGTCCGGGTAGGCCCGATCTGGTCTTGGAGCAATGATCCAAGGCAGAGGTTTTCAACGCGATCGAGTTCAAGGCGGATCTCTCGGGCGCAATCCTCGGGGGAGCGAGCCTTCGCGATCTGGCGACGGAATTCTCCCCTATCATTGGAGAACGCCTCAAAGAGCGAGGGCGTTGAGCCTTCGTCGGTCTCTCGTGCCTGAATCTCCTGATCGAGCAACTGCATCTCCCTGACGAACTCCCACCGATCAATACCTACATGCGGCTGAGTTATTCAGCCGTCGACCGGTCCGCCGGGCAAGGGATGTCTGTTGCTACGGAGGCGTCTGCCATTCAGGCAACCGCGGGGTTCATGCCGACAGCCTGCGCAGGCCCGCATCCGCAAGTTCGTTAAATATAGATTTAATACAAACCGGAGATATCGCCGAGCAAAGGGCTCTCATACGCCTCAGTACGTCAACACACCCTGACCATGGGGGTCGGGATTGGCGAGCCTGAGGAGAGTCGCCAGGTTCATCTTGATAATCTCGACCCCCAGGTCGAGGTCGAGATTTGCCGGCACGTCACAGCTCTGGTGGTAGCAGGTGTAGTTGCTCACATCATCCTCGATGGTCAGAACGGCCTCGCCGATGAAGAGCAGCGGGGCGTGATCGCTATTGGCCGAGTAGACGCCAACGATGGTGTCCAGGCTCGTAAAGTCCATCGCCGCGCGCTCCAGATGCCCACGCAGTTCAGTCCCCCAAGGCGCGGTAGAGTCAGTGTTCAGCAGCACTTTGCCGTCGCCGTCGGCGTCGTATGAGATCATATCCATAATAATGCCGCCTTTGAATTTAGACCCCAAATCCTCATTCACCAATTGAAGTGTGAAGTACTTGCTCCCGATTAGCCCCTGCTCCTCACCGCTGAACGCGACGAAGTAGACGGTGTATTGGCTTGAGAGACGCGAGACAATGCGCGCCATTTCGATGACACCCGCCGTTCCGGAAGCATTGTCCTCGGCCCCTGGAGAGGGGAAGGGCAGCTCCGGCCTTGAGTCGTAGTGCCCCCCCACCACGAAATATTCGTCGGGGTACTTTGTCCCGACGAGCTTTCCAATCACGTTATACCCGATGACTCCAGCAACGGGGAAGGGCTGAATCGTGGTCTCCAAGCCCATGCTCTCGAACTCGGATTGTATGAAATCGCGGGCTTCCAGTATCTCGGGGGATGTTGAGTGGCGCCGCCCCGTACCAGTCAGCCGAAGTATCGTTTCACTATACTTATCGAGACTTACGTTATCCAGAACCTGAAGGATAGCAGTGTCGGGAAACGCGTAAGAGGTCGGCGCAGGAGGGATTTGGCGAGAGGGCCATGCGATTCGGCTGTTGGGCTGGAGAAGCATTAAGCGTCCGTCGAAGCCGTGACACCCCGGATCGGCCATGGCGGCCAGCTCGGCGTCGGTCGGGCGACCGCCCTGAAGGTGGACGATGTGAACGCCCGCTTCCGATAGAATCGCGCGCTCGCCCAGCGCCTTTGGAAGGTGAATACCGGTGGCGATGAAGAGTTCTTGAGGGCGCCGGGCAATGTCGGAAGAATCTTCAGCGGGGCTGTAGTAAGAGTCCCCGACCTGAACCCACCAAGACTTCGAAGCCAGGCGCGCTTCCGTCGCCTCAGCCTCTCCCCTATCGATAGGGACGGGAATCTCGTGGAGGCTATCTGCGGCGCGGAGATGCTGCAAATTTAGCACTAGTAGGCCGACTAAAGCCACTCGTATCAATGTTCGAAAACTCATCAAAGGCTCTCCTGCAAAATGGGAGGGAGAAAGAGGGGGCTAAACCTCTGCACCTTCTTTGGGTTTCCGCGCAAGCGGTTTCACATGAACTTCTTTGAGTTGCTCTTCGGTGACGTCGCCCGGCGCGCCAGACATGAGGCAGGTTCCCTGCTGCGTCTTTGGGAACGCGATCACGTCGCGGATGGATTCCGTGCGAAGTATCGACATCAAGATTCGATCGAAGCCGAAGGCGATGCCACCGTGCGGCGGCGCGCCGAAACGGAGCGCCTCCAGCAGGAACCCGAACTTCGCCTGAGCTTCTTCGTCGCTTAGCCCAATCGCCTTGAAGACGCGCTGCTGGACATCTTGTCGGTGAATACGAATGGAACCGCCTGCGATCTCCTCGCCGTTGAGTGCCATGTCGTAGGCCAACGATCGAACCGTCCCCGGCTCCGTCTCGAGCCTCTCGATGTCGTCGGGGTGAGGTGCGGTGAAGGGATGATGGGCGGGTTCGTAGCGGTCTTCCTCGTCGTCATATTCGAAGAGCGGGAAGTCCACGACCCACAGGAATTCCCATTTGCTCTGATCGATAAGTTGATTTTCGCGCCCGATGAGCAGGCGGAGCCGACCGGCAACCTCCAACGCCCGACGCCTCTTTTTGTCTGCGATGAAGAACGCCATGTCGCCGGGCTTCATGCCAAGCTTCTGGCCTAACTCGCGACGATGCTCTTCCGAGAAGAACTTGGAGATTGAGGATTGGAGATCGCCGCTTTCTTCCATCCGGAAGAACGCGATGCCAGCGGCTCCGGTTTCGTTACGGACCTTCTTCTGGAAGTCACCGTCGGGGCGCAGCGCGGTATTGCTGTAACTATCGGCGCCGCCTTCGTGAACAATACCGACGATTGAGCCGCCTGCACCGAGCACGTCGTTGAAGACCTTAAACTCCGACTTACCCTTGAGAAACTCGGTGACGTCGTTGAGCTCCATACCGAGGCGCAGGTCCGGCTTGTCCGAACCGTATCTGTTCATCGCTTCATGATAGGGCATCCGGCGGAATGGGGTAGGGATTTCGATTCCGAGAACTTCCTTCCACACCGATGCGGCGAGGTTCTCCATGAGTGTGAGAACCTCTTCCTCAGAAACAAAACTCATCTCGATGTCGACCTGCGTAAACTCAGGCTGACGGTTGGCGCGGAGATCCTCGTCGCGGAAGCACCGGGCGACCTGAAAGTACCGGTCCATGCCGCTGACCATGAGGATCTGCTTGAAAATCTGCGGCGATTGGGGGAGAGCGTAGCACATGCCCTCGCTCAAGCGCGACGGCACGAGAAAGTCGCGCGCTCCCTCGGGTGTGGGCTTGGCCAGAATCGGAGTCTCGACCTCGTAAAAGCCATTCTCCGACAGCCAGTCGCGGAAAGCTTTCATGGCCTTGTGACGAACGACAAAGTTCTGCTGAAGCTCCGGCCGACGGATATCAATGTATCGATGACGGAGGCGAATCTCCTCGCTCACCTTGCTCAGATCGTCGATTCTGAACGGTAGCTGGGCGCAGTTGTTCAGGACGCTGAGACGCCTGACCTTCAGCTCAACCTCACCCGTTGGGAGGTTCGGGTTGGTCTTGCCTTCGAGGCGTGGCGCGACTTCGCCTTCGACGGCGAGGACATATTCCTCGCCAATGTGGTGAGCGATAGAAACAAAGTGCGTGTCAGAATGCTTGAGTCCAAGTGCAGTAAGCGCCGTCGTCAGCTTCGTCTCGTCGGCCACGCCGACAGACTGGTCACGGACTTTCGTCAGGAACCGACACCGGAATTCGCTGTTGCCTTCCTGAACTGGCTTGCCATCGGGCCACAGGTTGTCCTCGCCTTGTGTGACTGCAACAAGCTGAAGCGAATTGATCTCCATACCCTGAAGCTTGGCGACGATTTCCTTTGTTTCACCGTCCCAATTGACTGTAATATCGATGCCAACTTTCAGGTCGTCTTCCAGCCCCTCGGGGTTGATATTGAGCTGCATGAGGCCAGTGCGGTCGCGGAGATCGATAAAGATCAGGCCACCGTGGTCTCTACGGCGATGGACCCATCCCTTGAGGACGAGGTTCTGGCCGATTTGCTCGCTGCGGGGCTCTCCGCTGTACATGGTGCGGGAAGCGGTTTCGAGGGACGAAGAGGACATGATACTCCAGCTTTAGAGGTCTTTGCGACTCTTACGCCGCATAAAGGGCGGAATTTATGTCCACCGATTGCAGCGCAGGCAACAGACAATTCGATTTGTTCACCGTATTTGGAGCGTTTTGCATGAAAAGCTATATAAAAAATGGATGAACGAGACTCCGATCTCGCTGCCTGGCAGAGGATCTATGAATCGTTGCTCTTCGCAATCGTCGTGGCTCTGTCCATCTATGCGGCTCTCCCTTCGATGCAAGCCGCGCGTTTCCCGGGCGGCAGCTACATGCTCGTCGCCGTGCCGCTTTGGGGACTTGCAGTCATCGTTTCGGCCATCGCAGCGGGCCTGCCAACCGGCGCTCGCCACGCCTTCAATCTCCATTTTGCGTGTATCGTTGGCGGCATCGGCGCGAGCTGGCTTGTCGGGCTGTCGAGGAACTTTGCCGACCTTGGCTATCCGGGCGGCGCTGACCTCTTCTCTCTAGGTTTTCTCTTCGCGGTCCCCATGGTTTTCGGGAACCTGATCGCGGGAATCGCCGGCGAGCGGAGGCAGCAGTGGGTGCTAGCCGTCGTGACGGTCTTTGTAACCGCGGCAGTCCTCAGACCCGAGCACATGATGCTACCCCTTCTCATCGCACCATTCGCGGGCGGGTTTCTCTACTCGCCTCAAAGGGTGGCGCCTTCTGGTGAAGAGCCTGCCCGTGGCGCTGCATTCGGTCTAGTCATCTACGCTTTGGTGAACGCAGCGGTTTTGCTCGTTCTTGTGCCTCCCTTCATCCCTGTTTTCTACGTGATGTTTCATCCAGAGCCGGATTCGACACTCATTGGGAACGGTGTGCTCAACGTGATGGACCACCAGCCGATGGGCTATCTCTTTGGAATGTTGGCATTGAAGTGGTCTTTCGGGCTGATCGGTGGAGCTCTGGCTTTCGGCGCGGTGCTGCTAATGCCGAGGATCAAGCGTACGCGGCTGCTCGCAGGAACGGCAGCGGGAGCGCTGGCGGTGGCGGGGTCGATTGGCTGGCAGGCGGGTCTCTCCCACGGATTCACCGCTTTGGGAATTCAGGCGGTTCTCATTCTTGGCGCGTGTAGCTTCCTCTGCGAGCTGCCACGCGGGAAGCGGCTTCCGGA
>JAUIJJ010000029.1 GCA_030431385.1 bacterium
GTCGAGGTAGATCCAATCGATGTCGGGGGCGCGTTCGCGGGCGTACTTGGCGGTTTTGCGATCCTTCTTGGCCCACATTTCAGCGAAGAGTTCCTCGTGCTGCATGAGCTTTCCGTCGCGGCGCCACCGAATGCGGAAGAAGTCGGGGGTGCCGTAGCGGGCGTAAACTTGCTGTTGCTGCATGGCAAGGCGTGCGTCGGAGGGCCAGTCCTTGTCTTCGAGGGGGAAGTCGGAAGGAACGTCCATGACGTTGATAGAGAAGTCGGGGTCCATGCTCATCATGCGGTCGCGCTTGCCGCCACAGCCGACGATGAGGACCAGCGCGATTGCCAGGATGGAGGTGCGAAGTATTGAATTCATCATGGCCTTACTCGCCCAATAGGGTCTTGAGTTGGTTCTGGAGCTCGTCGAGCTCCTTCATTTTGTCGTCGGTATCAGCGAGTTGTTGCTGAAGTGCTTCGTTCTGTTCCTGAAGCTCGATGATCTGCTCCATCTGAACACGAATGACTTCATCGGTGTCGCTGTCGTCTGAGGATTCACCGCCGGCATTGCGCAGCTTTTCTTCCAGATCGTTGATCTGTTGCTGCTGCTCGGCGATGATCTCTTCTTTTTCGGTAAGCTTTTCCTGAATCATCTTCAGGAGGTTGCCGCGTTCGGACTGCTGGGTCATTTCTGTGTTCACCTCGGAAGGTATTCGCGCGATGGTTTCCCCCGAGAGCTTTCCAACGCAAGGGGAGCTTGCCCGCTTTAGCGGGTTGGTTACTCGGCGCGCAGGGCCTCGATGGGATCGAGGCTCGCTGCCTTGACGCTTGGGTACAGTCCAAACAAGAGCCCAACAGCGGCGGCGATGGAAGTGGAGGTGATGACCGAGGCAATGGGCACGATGATCGGCCAATCAGCATAGCGGCCGATGCCGAAGGCGATCGCGTAGCCGATGCCAATTCCGATGACGCCACCGGTCAGGCTGATGATCAGGGACTCGACCAAGAACTGGAAGAGGATGTCGCGTCGGGTGGCCCCGAGGGCGCGGCGGATTCCAATTTCCCGGGTGCGTTGGGCGACGGTCGCAAGCATGATGTTCATGATGCCGATGCCGCCAACGAGAAGGGAAATCGCGGCCACGAAGATGAGTACCTGACTGAAGATGTCTTTGGATTTTTGCTGCTGGCGAATGAGCTCTTCGGGCACGAGGATGTTGAAGTCGCCGACGTTGTTGTGGCGGCGGAAGAGCATGCGTCGCACGAGCGCGGCGCTCTCGCCGAGTTCCTCTTCGGTGGCGACCTTGAGCGCGATTTCGTCCAGCTTGTCCGCGCGAGGATCACCGGTTCCCAGCCTTCGAATCGCCGAGTTAATCGGGATGTAGACGCTCCGATCCACATCGCCGACGTCGATCACGGTGCCGCCGCTTTGGCCGCGGGCTGCCATAACCCCGATGACGGTGTAGTATTGGCCACCGATGAGTAGCCGCTGGCCGAGAGCCTCCTCGAGCGGGAAGGCGGCGCGGCGGACATCCGCTCCGATCACGACAACTTGCGCCGATTCGGAGACATCGAGCGGGCTCAGAAATCTTCCCTCTTCCACGGCGTAGCCGGAGATGTAGGGAAGGTCGTCGTTCGTGCCGTAGACGGAAAAAGGAAGGGTGCGGCTTTGACTCTGCACTGGAGCCTCGACGGTCTTGAGGGGCGCAGCTGCGAGGAGAGTCGGCAAGAGTAACTCAATGGCGCCTAGGTCGTCGCGGGTGAGGCCGTAGGGGCTGAGACGTCGGGCGTCTGACTCTTCCTTCCCCTTCAGCTCGATGGAGCGAACGCGAACGGTGTTCGTCCCCAACTGGGCGAGCTGGCGCTGGAGCTCGTCGCGAGCGCCAGAGCCAATGGCGGCCGTACCGATGACGGCGGCGACGCCGAAGATCACGCCCAGCATGGTGAGGATACTCCGCATCTTGTGCAGAGTGATCTCTCTGAGGCCGATTTTCAGGGATTCTGTCAGATTCAAAAGGGAACCGTTCCACCGGCGCGGCAGCGCTGGATTCCATTGTTCTACTCACAAGCTGGTTATGCCTTCAGATTCCTCACAGGCGGGGCAAGCTGTCTACGACGCTCGTCCCCCGTGGGCGTTCATCTGACGACTTCGGCGGATTTGGGTGCGACCTCTTCGGGGTCACCCAGGTTGGAACCGAGGAAATCGCCTCTGTCGTGGTCGGCATTGTCCAAGGGCGGTGATGAAATGGCGGGAGGCGCCCTGCGCGCGGTCGCCCGGCTTGACACCTCGTTTCATTCAACGTTTTCTGGTGGTACATTACGACCCGGCATAGGGCAGAGAGGGCCTGAGTCGGTGAGTTTCCCCGGGAGCAGTTTCTTTGGCAATGGCCAGTTACTCACAACGTGCAATCGACGATCTGTTGGAGCATCTTGATGCCCTTGATGTCATCGAGCTAATCGACTACCACCCCGAGACGCTCCAGAGAACCGGTGACGAGGTGAAGTCGTGGTGCCCGATCTGTCAGGACCATTCGGGCCGATGGCTGACCGTCAGCCTCCAATCAAAAGAATTCGAATCCGATCCACCCAACGGGCCGCATCAAACGGGTAACATCATCGACCTGTACGCCAGGTGCAACCACCTGAGCTATGTGGACGCGGTGAAGGAACTCGCCGACGAATTCGGCATTCTGCTTCTCGATGACAGCGTGGAAGAGAACCCCGATGAGCTCGTCGAGGACGGCAACCAGTACCTTGCACAGGCGATGACGGCGCAGAACGATGCCGAAAAGGTCACAAACATCGCGGAAGCGGATAAACGGTTCCGCCGGCTGATGGAGCTCAAGCCCGACAGCATTCCCGCGCAAGAAGGGGTGTTCCGACTCCGGCTGCTCGACAAGAACGTCATCGAACTGACCCCTGCCACGAGACGCCTCATTCAGATGCAGGAAGAGCAGGGCGAGTTCGAGAGTCTCGCCGAGTGCGCCCGCGCCCACCTGGACGTAAGCCCGGCGGACACGGAAATCCGCGAGAAGCTGGCGGAGACCCTTTTCAAACTCGGCAACAAGGAAGAGGGCGTCGGGGAGTTGCTGGCGATCGCCGATATGGCGGAACAGGGAAATCGCTACGACGAAGCGTTGGAGATTTACCGCAAGGCTGGGAAGCTGGCTCCGGACATCGTAGATGTACAGCCGATGATCGTGAACCTGCTCAACCTGATGGGCCGCGGCGACGAAGCGGTGTCTGAGATGAAGGCTCATGCCGAGCAATTCCGAGAAGAGAAGCGATACGAGGACGCCCAGCGCGAGTACGATTCGGTGCTCGAGATAAACCCTGATGACGACGACGTGCGGATCGCAGTTATCGACATGGCCATTCAGCGCGGCCTCGACGAAGAGTCGCTCGCGGATTGCATGGGGCACGTCGAGAGGCTGCTGAAATCTGGCAGCTTTGATCGGGCAGCAGAAGCACTCAGTTTCCTGGCAGCGGAACGACCCGATGACACGTCGGTCATTGCGAAGATGGTGGAAGCGTACCGCAGCGCCGACGAAGAGGACATGGCCCGAGCGATGGAACACCGGCTGGTGGAGTTGTTCAGCGAAGCCGGCGAAACACAGCATGCGATTCAACAATTGGAAGCGCTGCTTCAAAGCGATCCCGATGATCTGCGCGCCCTGGAGACGATGTCGGAGCTCCAGCTGGACTCTGGCGACAAGGTCGTCGCGGCGGGTTCGCTGCTCCGTTTGGCGAAGGCCGAATTTCAGTCGGGCGACAACGATTCTGCCTTGGAGCGTGTTGGCGAGATTCTCAAGATCGCCCCGGCGGATGCAGATGCGCTCCAACTACGCGTGAGGCTCCTCTTCGCGAAGGGCGAGAACGAGGACGCACTCCGGCATGCGACCAAGCTCGCAGAGACAATGGAGAAAGAAGGCGTGGACGAGCGCCTGTTTCAGTTCCTCGAGTTCGTCCATGGTCAGGCTCCAAATGACATCGCGACCGTTCGGAAGCTGGCAGATGTGAGCTCGGCGCTGGGAAACACAACGCGCCGCGACGAGCTCCGGCGTTCCTTGATCGAGGCGATGATCGCGAGCGGCAAGCTCGCCGATGCGGAAAAGCTGCTGAAAGAATTCATCGAGGCAGAGGGCGATCACCCGGACTTGATGGAGTCAGTCGCGACCGCCTATGCGGCGAAGGGGAACAAGGCCAAGGCGCGGACGATTTACCTGCAACTGGCCGACGCCCACCAGAAGACGGAGCGCACGACGGCTTGTCGCATGGTGCTTGAGCGGCTGCTCGAAGTTGAGCCGAACGACGTTGAAGCGCTGACACGGCTTTCGGACATTTGCGCCGAGTCCGGCGACGAGGACGGGCTTGTCGAGGTGGCGCATCGCCTCATGCACCTTCACCGGAAAAAGAAGGAGTACGCCGAAGCAATCGAGCAGGCCGAGATGGTCCTCGATATGCAGCCGAAGCATGAGCCGACGCTCCGCGTGCTGCTTTCCGTTTTGGAGGAAAAGGGCGAGAAGGATGCCGCGCTGGATGTCGCCGACCGGCTGATTGAAAGCTATAAGGAAACTGGCAAGGCGGAGGAAGAAGCGGAGTTGCTCGCCCACGTCACGATGCGTGATCCGGGCCGTACGGGGAAGCTCGAGCGGCTCATTGTCCTGTTGCAGGAGATCGGCGACACCGACGCGCTGATCAAGCATCTGGATCGCTACTTGGAAGCGCACAAGGCGCAGCACGACCAGTGCATCGTGCTCATCCGCGACATTCAGATTTTGGAGCCGGAACTGCCGGAGCTCCACGAGCGGCTGATCAAGTTGTTCGCGGATGCCGGGCGTAAAGACGATCAGATCGCGCAGATTCAGACGCTGATTGAGCTCTCGGAGCGGAAGGGCGAGACGGAGCGTGCTTTGAAACTGTACGATCAAGCACTCGCCGCAGCGCCCGATAGTATTAGCACGCGCGCGGGCTTGATCGCTCTGCTTCAGGGCGCAGGCAAGACGACGGAAGCGCTCCCCCATATCCTTCAACTCGCACGGCAGTTCCAACGGATGCGCAAGCTCGACGAGGCGGAGCAGTGCTATTCAGAAGCGCACAAGATCGACCCGCAGAGCGAGGAGGTCTATCGCGCGCACATCGGATTGCTGCGCGAGGAAGATCGCGAAAACGACGCGGTCGAGAAGCTGCGCGAGCTCGCGGCGTCCTTTGCGGCGCGTTCGAAGTTTGAGAAAGCCATCGCTGTCTACAAGGAAGTGCTCGAGTCGCAGCCCGGCGATCAGGAGGCCCGTCGCTCGATCATCGAGATGAAGCGTCAAAGTGGCCGCAGCGGCGAGGTCATCGAAGAACTCAGTGCGCTGGCGGACATGCTGATGAGGGAGGGCGATGTGGAAGGTAGCATCGCCACAAGAAGAGAGGCGATTGAGGCCGCGCCCAAGATCGTGAAGCTGCGCGAGGCACTCATCCGACAGCTGCGGGATCACAAACGCGAGGAAGAAGCCTGTCGGGAAGAGATCGATCTGGCAATTCACTACGCAGATGCGAAGGAACCGCAGAAGGGGCTGAACATCATCTCGCAGTTGCTGCAAGATGACCCGGCGAACATCCCCGCGCGCCGGGGACGCGCCCAGGTTTACGATGCGATGGGCGACGAAAAGCGGGCGCTTAAGGAGTATCGCGAGATTGAGCGGCTGAGGGGCGGCGGGGCTGCTGCCGTCGAGACCTTCTCAGAAGAGGCAGTACCACCGTCGCGCATATCGCCGCCGACACCGGTCGCCGTTGCTCAGGCCGCGCCGCAGCAACCGCTGGGGTTGTCTATTCTGCCGGAGTTCAATTTCGAGACGTTTGTCGTGGGGCAGAGCAACAAGTTCGCCTACGCGACCGCTCGCTCCGTTGCGGAAGACCCCGGGAACGCTCGCAACCCGCTATTCCTCTACGCGGAAGTGGGCCTCGGGAAGACTCACTTGATGCACGCGATTGCGAATCACCTGAAGGCGTCGCATCCGGAAAAGCAAATCTACTACACGAGTACGGAAGACTTCACGACAGAGCTCATCGAGGCGATCGACGGAAATCACGTCGGCGCTTTTCGGAACCGGCATCGCGGGGCGGATGTGCTGCTCCTCGACGATGTGCAGTTTCTGGCCGATAAGGAAAAGGCGCAGGAAGAGTTCTTCCATATCTTCAACATGCTCCACCAAGCGCGTAAGCAAATCGTGCTGACATCGGATCGGCCTCCCAAGGACATCAGCCACCTCGACGCGCGTTTGCGTACGCGATTCGGGCAGGGCGTGATCGTCGATATCACCGCGCCTAATCTTGAGAATCGGGTGGAGATTCTTCGTCTTGAATCAGAGCGGCGCGGTATCGAGATTCCGGCAGCGACGCTCAAGGTGCTCGCAGAAAACATTACAACGAACGTGCGCGAGCTGAAGGGTGCGCATAACCAGCTGCTGACTCAGCATGAGATGGCTGGTGAACCACTGACCCCGGAAGCTGCGCGCTCCATACTCGACAAATACTACCTGACCTGACGTGGCTGAATTCCGTTCTCTCGCCATCGGAGTGTTCTTCTCCAACAACGAATTCCTGGAGCTGTTGCTCTGGGGTGGTGGTTTCTTCTTTGTCATCATCCTCCTCTTCATTTTCGTTCCGTTCTTCAAGGCGCGGATTAACGCAAACATCAACAGCACGCAGATGACATTTGGTATGGATGTGAAGGACATCGACCGGTTGAAGGAGAAAGGGTTTCTCGATGAAGAGGAGATGAAGAAGGTCCGTCGCGCGATGGCGAAGAATTTGGTCGAGCGAACAAAGGCTGAGCAGGAGAAAGTGAAGATTCCGCCATCTGCGGCAGCGGCACTTGCGCTCGCCGAACAGGAGGCGCTCGCCGGCAAGAAGGAGACTTCGGCTGAGTTGGCAACCGAACCTGTCGCACCGGTCGAAGTTCCCGCAGACCCGGCTCCTGAACAAGCGCCGCCCACCAATTCGCTTCCGGAGAAGCTCACTTCATTTGCGGCGAAGAGTGACTTCGAGCTTGAGCAACTGCAAGAGGCTGGGTTCCTTACCCCTGAGGAGGCGGCGTTGATCCAAGAGGCGAGGCCGCGAAACACGACTTGATGAAGTTCCTTCCCAAAATAGCAATAATCCTCGCTTTGATGGTCTCGGTCCCCGCTGGAGCGATCGATCTGCCGACAGATCACGACGACGAGTTTGTCGAGCGTGCGTTGCGTGCGGCGCTACTCGGCGACGCGGAGGAGGTTCATCTTCAGGCGCGGCTACGGCGCAGGGAAGAGGACACGCTCCGCGAGGCGCACAGAAATTTCGAAGAGCTTGCTGAGAACATCGAGAGTCTGGCGCTGGCAACCCGTCGCCCGCTTCCGACGCTGCGGGAGCTGAACGCAGACCTTTCCGATCTCCCTCGTGATCGCCAGACGAAGAACATGGATCGCCAGCTGAGGATTATCTCGCCGAGGCAACGGTTCATCGAGGCGAGCAAAGATGTCCGATACGTGCAGGTTCGCCGTTTTTGGAACAGCCTCTCGCAGCCGATTTTCTCTGCCGTTCAGGGACAGTTTTTTCCACTCATCTCGCTCCCATTTCACGCCGTGGATTACATGGTGGTTGGGCGTAAATACCTGACACCGGAGCAGCGCAAGAAGCTCTATCTCGCGCGGGACGTCCGCGCCGAGGACACGCGAGGACGGATACTGAACAACGCCTTAGACGCGCTGGACGAGGGGACGCCGCGTCGATTGAAGCTCGCCGCGCTACAGGCGGAGCTAAACGCCCGCAGCGCGCGCCAAGATGGGCGGCTGGACTCTTCTCTGTTTTGGTACGAACGTGAGCTGGAGCTGCGCGATTTGACCGAGCCGTTCCGGGATGGGCATCTTGATTTGCTGAAGCGCGTCAATCGACTCCGCGTGGATCGCGAGCGTTCGCTATCGGTCGCCGATGGGGACAAGCTGCTGCTCTCCACGGACGAGTTTGCCGCCTACACCGATTTGGTACGCATGTTTATATTGGACCCCGGGTCGATTGAGTTCGAGCGCCAAGCGCGGAGATTCCAGATCGACTTCAGCTTCTCCGCCGCCATGGACGACGTTTCGGCAGCGGCGGCGGCGTCGTCCTTTGTCGGAGGGAATCCGATCCTCGCGACGGTGCAGTTGGAGTCGTTGTCAGAAGACGAGAGGGACGAGCCGTGGGGGCAGCGGGCGGCGCGCTATCTGGACCGACCGGATTTTTCCTCGGAGCGAGCCTTCGAGGTCGCTGAGTCCAAGATCGACCGGCGCTTTTGGGAGTTCATCGTTCTGGGCGAGCCGCCTGAGTTCATCGAGCGCTCGTATCGCCCCGAGGACGCCCGCATGAGGCGGCGCTCTTGGGTGGATCGGGCGCGCGCTTTTTTCGTTACCGATATCATTTCGCGAGCGATGATCCTGCCTTTCCTCGACCCTTTCCCGCGCAATGAACTGATGGAGGCTGCGGCGACGGCTGACCCGGCTTACCTCGCGACACCGGAAGGCGAGGGCTGGCTTCGCAAGACGGCGAAGGCTCAGAGCATTGCGCGCCGCTACCAGGACGCGGCGCGCACCTACACGCAAATCGGCGACAATGACCGCGCAGTCGCGATGGAGCGGCGCGCAGCGAAGTACCTGGAACAACAAGGCGACCGGTCCGGCGCACCTTCCGAAGCAGCAGATTTCTATCGCCGGTTGCTCAACGCTTTTCCCGACTACCCGAATCGCGAACGCGTGGAAGAGAAGTTTCAGCGCGCCAAGGAACTCGACAGCACCGTCACCTACATCACGAAAGAGGAGCTCGCCGCCTATCCGGAGATGTGGTTTGGCGATGGGCTGATGCTCTCACCAAGCCTCTTCAATGGTAACCAATTGGACGGTGAAATCTCTGATGCCGGTGTTACGTTGCTCGACTACGGAGCCTTCAGCTACGTGGATATCGATGGCGGAAACCGCATCGAGGTTCCCCTACCGGAGGACCGTTTCAGCGAGTTGATGCGGATGTTGGAGCCGCGGCGGCGAGCGCGAGCGCTGTACACGGAACTGAAGAAGCCACTTCCGCGGAAGCGCATTCCGCTGGCGGTCGAGGGCGGCGCGTTCCCCGGCTTTTCAGTCGGCCCGACGCTCGTACCACTCGACCCCGACGAGAGAGAGCGACAACTCTACTACTAACCCCTCATGAAACTTTCCCGCGAAAAAAAATTCTGGCTGCTTCAGCACCTTGGGCTGCCACTGGCCCTCGGTTTTTACAAATCCATGTCGCTCACGTGGCGACTGGACAAAGGCGTCGGCGCGTACCAGAAGATGATTCTGTCGTCGGAGCGGCCGATTGTGCTGACCTATCACGGCGATCTGCTCTCGCTGATACCCTTCACCAAAGGCTTCTTCGACCAGGGGCGTCCGGTCGCGATCCTGTCGAGCCCAAGCCGTGATGGCCGCATCGGTCGAGAAGTGATTCGCAGACTCGGTGCGCGCTCGGTGGTTGGCTCGTCGTCGAGCCGGTCGGAAGGTGGGGCTCTGGAAATGACGCGGGAGATCTCATCGGGGAGTGTTGGGTTTATCACGCTCGACGGCCCGAGAGGCCCACGCACGGCGGTGAAGACAGGGACGATGCGACTGGTCCGGCTGACGAAGGCGAGAGTTTATCTCGCCGCGTCGACTGCGAGTGCGGCGAAGGTCTTCGGCTCTTGGGATCGGATGTACCTTCCAAAGCCGTTTTCACAGATCCGGGTTTTGGTGGAAGAGTTCGAGTTGGTCGAAGGTGAGGATGATGCAGACATGGCGAAGCGTCTGCGCGCGCAGTTGGTCGCGATGCACGAGCAGCTCGGCTCGCCTCTCCTCGACGGAACGGAGTCACCATGAGTCTGGCGATCATCAGCGGCGAGCGCCGAGGAGCGAAGCTGAAGACTCCGGAAGGGCTGGACACGAGGCCCCTGCGAGGCCGTGTCCGCGAATCGCTGTTCAGTATCCTTCGACCGAGGCTGGCCGGAGTGGCGGTTTTGGACGCGTTTGCTGGTAGTGGCGCGGTCGGGCTTGAAGCGCTCAGCAATGGGGCTGCGCACTGCGTTTTCATTGAGCCAACAGGCGGGGCGCTGGCCGCGCTGAATGATAATATCAGGAAGCTACGCTACGAAGGTCGGACGCTGGTCGAAAGGGGGAAGTCCCCGAAAATACTCGGGAGACTTCCGCAAAGCCTCGATCCGTTCGGCATGCTGTTCCTCATGCCTCCCTACAACAGTGGCCTGTGCCAGAGAGTTCTTGAGGACTCGGCGCTCAATGCGCGCTGCGAGCAGGATTGTTTGGCGGTCTGTGAGATTCACGCCGAAGAAGCTTGGGACCCCCCCGCCGGTTGGCGACAGGTCGACGACCGTGGCTACGGTGTGACGCGGCTTGTTTTCGTCGAGCGCGTGGTCGAGTAGCTCCGGCTCGGGTAGCCCGTCGCCCGGGAGCCTGTTCGACTATCTACTCCGGCGAAGTTTAGCTGCGCTCACTTGTTGAGCGAACTCTTTTCATCCGTCAAGATTCCGAACTACATTGGACGCGCCAGCGAGCCGCTGGCGATCTCAGGAGCGATGGTGATCCCAGTCGGTTGCGCTATCTGGATGTTTGCTCTTCGCGCTTGCCGAGGTCGTCGTGGTCGATCTCGGTTTCGCGCGGGGTGTGGGACAGTTGGCGTTCTGGGGGCACCTTGTTTTTCCAGATTCGGACGACATGTGTTTCTGGCGCAAGGTGGACGGCGAGGTAGAGGAACGGCGTGTCGACGAGGGCGATGATGACCTTGAGGATGTAGGTTGTGATGAAGATTTCCGCGAGCACGTCGAGTTCAAAGACTCCGTAAAAAGCGATGACAGTAAAGAAGAGCGTGTCGAGCGCTTGGCTGACGAGAGTCGAGATGTTGTTCCTGAGCCAAAGCAACTTCCCGGATGTCTTCTGGCCGATGTAGTGGAACATCATGATGTCGTGGTATTGGGAGATCATGTAGGCGACGAGGCTCGCGAGCGCGATCCGCCAGAAGAGGTCAAAAGCCTGGTCGAGATGGACGCCGTAGATGTCGCTTTCGGCTGAGGGAAACATGAGGGTGATCTGGATGAAGATCGCTGAAATTACCAGGGCGAAGAGGCCGACATTGACGCCCTTTTGCGCCTCTTTCTTGCCGTAGACTTCGCTGAGAATGTCCGTTGTGAACAGGATGCTCGCGTAGAGGATCGTGCCCATGGTGACTTGAAACCCGAAGAGCTCGGTTAGCTTCGGCACTGTCATGTTGCACAGGATGATGTTCATCGTGATCGACATGTAGAGGCCGGCTTTTCCGAAGATGCGGAACAGCAACAGGATGAACATCATGTCGAGGGCGAGGTAGAGAGCCCAAAGCGATTCGCTGAAGTATGGCAACGGCAGACCTTCCCATGACGGAATAGGTGGATGCTCTACCAACCTTGGCGCGCAGTGGAAAGCCGAAAGATTCTCCCGATTTCCCTTTGCTGAAAGAGGGAAAAGGGGGAGAATGCGTCATGGAACCTCGAGAACCAATCAGGCTCACCGCCCTCGAACAACTCGCGGATGCACTCAATGCAGCTGGTGTGCGGTATCTGGTGACCGGCGGGATGGCGGTAATCGCTCACGGCTACATACGCATGACGGTCGACATTGACTTGGCGCTTCAGATGGAACCAGAAAACCTGCAGCAAGCTCTCGCCCTGTTTGCGAAGTTGGGATACCGACCCGCGCTCCCTGTGGAGACGGCTGAGTTCATGAACGCGGAATCTCGCAGCAGGTGGATACGCGAGAAAGGCATGCTAGTGTTCCAACTCTTCAATGAGAACTCGCGATTTCCGCCAATCGACCTCTTCCTGGAGCCGCCGTTCGACTTTGCCGGAGAGCTGGAGAACGCGTTCTACCTTGAGCTCGGCTCAGGTGTGACGATTCCGGTGGTTTCGATCGCGACGTTGGTGGCGATGAAGGAAACCGCTAAGCGGGACAAGGACCGGGCTGATCTATTGCAGCTTCGACGGATTCAGAGAGGTGGGTAGGCGATGAGCAAAGGAGCCTCGGATGGCCGCGTTTTCCTGCCGCCCGTTCCGCCGGAACTTGCCGGTACCGCAGAAGGCGCTGAATACGAGTACCTGCGCTGGAGTTGTAGCCTTACTTTCGAGGAACGGCTCCAGTGGCTGGAGGAGGCCGGTGTCGTCGCGGAAGCGTTTCGCACGGCGCGGCGGCTCACCTATGACGAGTTCCTGAAGAAAAGTGCGAAAGAAGCAGATCGCGATTAAGTACGGAAGCGAACAGTCGAGGCTTCGGATGGAATAAGTCTTGCCGGGAGTAAGGGCGAGGTACATAGCCTTGAGCATTGAAGTTAGCAGCACAGGGGATTGAAATGGGCATACCAAAAGACCAGACGCCACTACCGGCGGACCTGCCGTCCGATGCGACGATGTCGCTGGATCCCAGGCACTCGCTTTTGACGGCGGGGCCGACCGCGCCGAATTCGATGCTGAACATCGAGTTGGCGACGTGGTCGCTCGCCAATGGAAACGGGAACGGGAACGGGGCGCACCACACGGAGCGGAGCGCGGCTGTCTATGACGTCGAGCGGCTCATCGGACGTGGCGGATTTGGTGAGGTCTTTGAAGCGCGGCAAAGCTCGCTGCGCCGCAGCATCGCGATCAAGCGGCTGCGTCAGGACTTGGTCGAGGGCGAGAACGTCCAGCCTGAATCGGCGTCCGCGCTGACGCGAGACTTTGAGTTGGAGGCGCTGACGACGGCGTCTTTGGATCACCCGAACATCGTCCCGGTTCATGATCTGGGCCGTGATGCCGAAGGGCGTCCGGTGCTGGCGATGAAGTTGGTGCGAGGCGAGCCTTGGAGCGCGCTGGTGAAGGGCGATTTCGCGGACCTCTCCGCAGAAGACTTCCTTGCCCGTCACATCCCGATCTTGATCGACGTGGTGCAGGCGGTAGCATTTGCCCACTCTCGCGGAATCGTACATCGCGACTTGAAGCTTTCGCAGGTGATGGTCGGGCAGTTCGGCGAGGTGATGCTGATGGATTGGGGGTTGGCGATTGCCGTCGACCCGACGCGGCGCGCCTCGCGGGCGAGCACAGATTCGCGCCTCCCCGATGAAATGACGGAAATCCACGATTCCCTTCCCTCGACAAAGACGGCCACAAATCCGGCGGGCACGCCTGCCTACATGGCGCCGGAACAGTGCCTGAGCACGCCCGATATGCTCGGCGCCTGGACGGACATCTACCTACTCGGCGGTGTGCTGTATCACTTGCTGACGGGAAAGCCGCCGCACCACGCGGCGACGAGCGATGACGCATTTCGAAAGGCGAGCAACTCCGAGTTCTGCGACCCAACCGAGGATTCTGGCGGCCGCCGGATACCGGAGGAACTACGCGAGCTAGTCATCGAGTCGACTCGCAGAAACCCCAACCAACGCACCGCTACTGCGGAGGCATTTCTAACTCGCTTGCAGGATTTCGTTTCCGGTTCTTCGCGGCGCAGGGAATCTGTGCTGATTTCCAATGACGTCGAAGAGGCGCTCGAAGGCGGTCTCGCGACGGACTACGGGAGTTATGCGGAGGTGCTCTCGAAGCTGAACCGTGCGCGGGAGCTTTGGCCGCTCAACCCGGACATCACACCGCTGCGGGAAGCGGCGCTGACGGGATACGTTCGCCAAGCGATCAACCACGGTGACCTTGTGCTCGCCAAAACTCAGGCAGAGCGCCTTGATGACGAAAACGCCGAGCGCGCGACGCTACTCGCGATGATCGACGAGAAGGAACTTCAAAGCCAGCGGCGCACGAAGCAGTTTCGCTTCGCCGTGGCTGCGGCCTTTGCGCTCCTCGTTGTTGTTCTGCTCGGGGGTAGCCTCTTTACGAATCAGGTTCTCGCCGAACGCCGGGAGAAAACAGAGGCTCTCGCGGACGCCCAACGCCAACGCGACGAGGCACAGGAACAACGCGGATTGGCCAATGCAGCCCGCGCCGATGCCGAGGACTTGCTCGGCTTCATGGTGGACGACATGAGGCAGTCGCTGGTCCCGCTCAAACGGCTGGACCTGCTCGATTCCGTCGCAACGGCGGCGCTCGGCTACTATGGAGAACAGGTAGATCGGGTGGAATCGCCCGAGGACATCGTGCGCCTCGGAGATGGATTCTCGAAGATCGCCAAGCTTCAGGCGACTCAAGGAAATCCGATTGATGCGATCGAGTCGCGGACGAGGGCGATCGAACTCTATCGCGCAGCATTCGAGGCCGCGCCCGACGATTGGGACATTGGTTACACCCTCGGCGATGCGCTCATAAGCCGTGCCGCGACACTGGCTTCAATCGGCGAGAACGAGGCCGCCACGACGGACCTGAAAGAAGTCGAAGAACTCGTCGATGAAGCTTTTCAGGTGCTGCCGGAAGTCTATCGGTGGACGGGGCTGAAGTCGCGACTTAAGTTTCTGCTTAGTATCCAAGCGGGCAGAGTGGGAAACACCGAAGAAGCGCACTCGTACATGGAGGAAGCCTATGAGCTTCGGAAGCAGTTGCTGGAGTTGGCACCAGACGACGAAACGAATCTGAGGCAATCTTCGATGCTGGCAAACTCACTCTCTAACAAGCTTTTAGTGATGGGTAAATTGGAAGAGGCCGAGGTGTACGCTTCGGAATCGCTGGCGTATGTGGCCCACCTTCAGGAGGTCTCCCCGGACAGTTGGGGAACACGCCGCAGTCTCACTCAGGCGTACGAATTCTCGGCTGACATTTTATTGGACCGGGGTAAAAATGACGAGGCAATCGCTATGTATCGTCATGCGGTCGAATCTGGTCTGGAAGGCGTCGAGAAGTTCCCGGACCAATTTATCCTGGTCGGGTACGTCATGCGAGCTTACGACGCGCTTGCAGATGCGCTTCGTCAGTCGGGAAAGACAGAGGAAGCACTGGAAACATCTGTAGCGGCAAGCGAGATAGCTGCTTCTGCAGTGGAGAGAGATCCGAACAGTCTCAGCCTTGAACGGTCGTACTATACTTCGCTCTTCAGGCTTTGCCAACTTCACAAGGAACTGGGAAACCTCGACGAAGCTCTGGAGATCGGTTATGATGCTTTGGAGAAGTTTGTGGGACTCCTCGATCGCGCACCGGATAGAGATATCGCTCTGCGCGATGTCTTCATGATGCAGTCACAGATCGCAGAGATTCAGTACAAACAGGGCAGATTCGAGGAGAGCCTCCGAGCCTTCAAAGAGATGCTCGTTAGCGTGGAAGAACTTCGCTCTGCAGACATGACTGATATCGGATCGCATAGCGATGTACTCATCTGTCTCTATAGCTGCAGCGGACTGTCTGCTTTACTTGGATACGCCGAGGACACCTTTCAATACGTAGATCGGGCGAGACAGATTCTGGCGGACCTGCCTGAGAACAACGAAGGCGCGGAGAATCTTCGTCTCATGTTCGAGCCGATGCTGTTCCAATCGGAGGCAATTGCCTTTGCATCGCTTGGGCGGGAGGACGATACGTTTGAGCGACTGTATAGTATGCTTGATTACGAACTTCCACCAACCGCTCTCGCGGAAGTAGAAAGCTCGCCGGACTTTGACGACATCCGCGAGAAGTATCCTGACCGCTTCGCGCAATTCGTAGAAGACCTGCGCGAAGCGATGAAGTAATTCACCAGCGGGTGAGATGGATGCTATAGCTTTGGTATATCGTCCAGGCTGATTTGGAATTCAAGCCAGCTCATCTTTCGCTGCGCCGCGAGCATCATCATATTATCGTGTTTAAAGTGCGCGAGGAAAACGTACTCGGGAGCGGTGTCGCTCATTGTGAAGAGGACCGAGGATACATAGACATCCGGGATTTCTTCCGAGCTGACCTTATGTAGGACTTCCATGAGCGAGGGGATGACTACTTTATGTAGCGTCTCGAGTTCCTCGGAACGTGAATCGTTTTCAGCAAGAGATTCCAAGTGCGCGTTCAGTTTGGTATAACCACGCAGCGTTTCGAGCGGACCGACGACGTAGGTGTACCATTTCATGCCGACTCCTTTTTCGTTCGATTAGAAATCTGAGGCCAGCCTAAAGTGGATGAACTGGGTTTTGTCGTCGCTATCTTTGAGGACGGGGACTGCAAAATCGAGTTCGAGGACGAACGGCCCGAAATCAACAATGAGCCCGACGCCGCTGCCGATGCGTGGCGCGCCGAATTCGAGGAAGCCTTCTTCAAGAATGGCTGCATCAGTGAACACGCGTCCTCGGAGGAAATCATTGAACGGATAGCGCAGTTCGTGGCGCTGGGTGAGGCGTGTGGAACCGCCGGTTGCCAGATCGTCGTCGCCATCGTCGCGGGGGCCGACTTCGCGGTACTTGAACCCGCGGAGCGATCCGGTGCCACCAACGAAGAAGCGCTCGCTGATTCCGATGTTGTCGGCGTCGTAGGGCATCAGGCCAACTGAGTGATCGTAGTAGTAAATGAAGTCGCTATTGCCGATTGTTTTGAACCACTCGAAGTCGTGAAGAATCTTGAAGAGGAAACCGTCTGCATAGCCGGTTTCAAATCCGCCGCCGACGCGATAGCCGCGCGTTGGCCATGAGTTGCTATCGCGCCGATCGTGAACAATCATCGGGCGAATGGCAAGGACTGGATAACCGTTAAAGTCCTCTTCGGCGTCGTTGTCGTATTGGGAGAAATCAACGTGCTCGGCGCGGAGACGCAAGTAGCCGCTAGTGTATTCGCCGAAGGGTTTACCGAACTCGACGCTGGCTCCGTAGGTGCGCTCGCGATAGGCATTGAACCGTTGGCGCGCGCGATAAATCAAGTAGTCAATGGAGACGTCGGAATCGCCGAAGTAGCGATTAAAGTACCCGACGCTGAAACTGGAATACTCGGTACCAACTGTGGCGGCAGCGCGGAATCGATCTGCGGCTCCACCTACGTTTCTATTGGTGAGTTCAAATGTAACTGATGGTCCGGTGCGATCACCGACTCCTGCTGTGATACCTACGAAGGCGGCTTCGGGATCCTCGTCGACTCTAATTTCCACGTCGCGCACTGCCGGATCGGAGGTGGGCACGCGATTGATCTCGACTGTGCGGAAAACACCGAGGTTGCGGAGGCGTTCGCGCGTTCTCACTTCGTCAGTGCTGCGGTACTTCTCGCCGGTTTCGAGGCGCACCTCTCGGCGAACGGTGTCGATCTTTGTTTCCGGTACAAACCAATCAAAGAAACGCTCGACGGAGTTGATATCAATCTCCGGATCGTAGCCAGGGTTCTTCGACACGCGCACTTCGCCGACATAGACAGCGGGCGACTCATTTACTTTCACTAACAGGTCGACATTCCGGTCCCCCTGTTTCTCGAAAGACCAATCAAACTCGGAATCAATGTAACCTTGGCGACCATACATGTCGCGTACTTTGTCGAGTGACTTGAGGAACCGGCGACCCTTGAACCACCGACCTTCGATGCGCGTGAACTGGCGGCCGAGCTCTTCTTCGGTAAAGTACGTCACGCCCTGAAAGCGGACGTTCGCGACTTTATACCTTGGACCCTCATTGATGTTGATAACGGGTGTGATCTCACCTTTCTCGCGGTCTTGAATGAACTCGCCTCGGGTGACTTCGACATCAAGGTATCCGGCGTTGGAATACATCGAGCGAATCGTTGTCAGGTCGCCCTGAAACGCGTCTTCGTCGTAGTAGTTATCGAAAAATAGAACGCCGCCATTGTTGATTACGTTTAACTTCAATTGG
>JAUIJJ010000382.1 GCA_030431385.1 bacterium
TCGATGCTCTATCCGGTCCGCGAGAAGCTTCGCAAAGTTCTCTTCCGCTCGGGACTCTATCGGAAAACCGCTCCTTACGAGTGCGGTTGGCTGCAAGGCTCCTGCACAATGGTGCCTCGCCATGTATTTGAGGGTGTCGGTGGACTGGAACCGTCCTATTTTATCTATTGCGAGGACGCGGACTGGTGTCAGCGCATCCGGCTCGGGGGCTTCAGCATCGTGCACATGCCGAACCTCAGCCTGATACACCGCCAGATGGGGTCGGTGAAACGTCGGCCCGAGTTCTTCTTCCGCCGCGTCTATCGCAGCATTGTCCATTATGCGAATCGCCAGCTCACCGGCGGCAAACGGGACGCGCTTATGCGGGCAATGCTGTTCGATATGTATGCAAGACTGCCGGTGTATTGGTTCAAGGGAGTAATAAATGGCAGCCGCCGTGAAGCATTGGCGGAACGCCGGAAATCGGTTCGCAGTTTGATAGCGATTATCAAGGCGCGCGACCCAGACCTTTATGATGATCCACCACCGAGGTAACCCATGGCAAAACACGAATTGAAACGTGTCGCGATCGACGCGCGCATGATCAACAATAGCGGGATCGGTATTGTACTCAGGGGACTGTTCCACCATTGGGCAGAGAATCCGCCGCCCTTTGACTTGGTCTTGATGGGGCGGGAGGAGCAACTCGCCGACGAGCTACCTGCGGGGCTCAGTGCGGAACTGGTCAACTGGGACCCGGAGTTATATGGTGTTTCTGCGGCGCTCAAGCGGCCGTTCGCGCCGAACTTCGACGCATGGTATTCGCCGCACTATGCGACGTGCCTCCGGCCCGGCGTTCCGTTGGTCTGTCACATCCAGGACGTGCTGCACATCACGCATCCACCGAAGGCCGGGACGGCGGCATACATGCGCGCTTTCATTCAGGTGCTCCGCCGACGCGCCAAGTATATACTCACAACAACTCGCCACGTGAAAGTACAGCTTCAAACTGTGTACCGCTTCGAGCCTTGGCGGGTTTTGATCAGTAGCCTCGGGGCGGGGTTGATGCCGTTCGTGCCCGACGAGGATCATTCGCTTCCTTCGATCTTGCGCGGGCGAGATTACATGATCAGCGTGGGGATTTTCAAACCTCATAAGAACTGGACGTTCCTGCTCGAGCGTTTGGCGAATTGCTCTGACATCGACCTTCCGCTCGTCTGTTTGGGACTCGGCGCAAATCAGCCCGACGTCGCCGAGCTGGCGTCGAAGTTCGGCCTTCAGGATCGCGTCGTTTTTCTGCCACACCTTCCGCCGCGGGAGCTGGCGGCGGTCTACAAGAACGCCTCCGCGCTGCTCTTCCCGAGCATCGCAGAAGGATTCGGACTTCCTATCGTCGAGGCGCTCACCATGGGGACTCCGGTACTGATTGCGGATCGGTCGCCGATGAAAGAAATCGCCGCACGGAGCGCGTTCACTTTCGATCCCGATTGGCCAGAGACTTTCGACGATGCGATGCGCGAGATGCTTGGTAACGAGAAGAAGCGCAATGAACTGATCGCCCGCGGTGTTGAGAGGTCGAAGTTCTTCCGCTGGTCGAAGACCGCACAGACCATCGCCGACGCGTTGCTGCGCGCACGAACTGGTGAGCTAGCACCGCCGCGCGCGATTGCCTAGATTCATTAGCGACGAAAGACGCCTTTTTCAACAAGTTGATCGAGCTCTGTCTCGTCGAAGTTTATATGTATATTCGAGTTGGGAACGAAGGTGTCTTTCCACGTTCTCAATCGCGCGCAGATCGGGCTCTCAACGAGGTTCTCTGGCCGCCCCTTGTCCGTGAAGAAAAACGTCACCGGATGATCGCTTTTGCGAATGTTTGCCTTCAACGACCAGACACCATCGCTTGCTTTCGCGTCGCCGTTCAGACCCATGTCATTCAACTCTACCGGCAGGAAGCCCGGCTTGAGCCTGCTTTCGTTGCCGGCGTCGAAGTTGCCTCTGACCTCTATGGGAGGGATGATCGTCTCTGAAGGAAACTCGTCGCTGATATACAATGAATTGAGTACATTGGTATCGACAGTAAACAGTACCTGCACTTGATCGAAGGCGGGTAGTGGGTGTTCCAGTTCAAACGGCGCACTGCCAAACGGTGTCGAAGTGTCGACTGGTACTAACTCCATCGTGATGGGCTTCGCCAGGTTCCATTTCCATGCTTGCTCGCGATAAAACTCGACTTGGTTCGTGAGCAAATCGGTTTCTCGCGTTTCGTTCAGCAGTGGTTGATGGTCGAAGGGGTGATTCGAGTAGGGAGCCAAGAGTTCTCTCCATCGTTCCCAGTGGAGTTTGTGCAGAGTATTCAATTGATCTAAAGCAAACTGCGATTGAGGGCCGCCCGGCGCCCATTCGGGGTGCATGGCGAGGTTCACACCGCTCTTCAGCGCCTCGTCCGACCAAACTCCAATTGGCCGCCCATCAGCCATGACAACTCCAAATGGTGAATCGAATCCGTTCACCTTCAAGTTGTCCTTGGGCGAGATGATCTCTAGTATCTCATGATGCAAGTGTGGCTTCATCCAATTTGCGTAGATGAATGGAAGGCGTGCGGATTCGCGCTGCCAGGTGAGGGCCTTGCGCCCCGCGACAGTCGTGACTTTGGGGGTGCTTGCATTTCCATTGTACGTTACCGTCCCCTCACTCCAATCGACGACGGTTTCTCCCAGTTTAAAATCAGCGCCCATGCCCTGCAGCACTGAATACGCAAACAGAGCGTAGCCTTCTGCGTCAGGGTGAATTCCGTCGTAGGAGACGTCCAATTCCCGATCAATCTTCTTCCAGATCGCTTCGTTTTCAGTATACAGTTTGTTAATGTCGATATATTCCGCACCGAGTTCTTCTGCGATTCGAATGGCGCCGTCTGAGAGCTTGCGAAGCGAGGAGGGGTAGTCTCTGAGATCGCGTTTGCCGTATGGGTCGATGGGGTACTTGTCAGCTTCGTACCTCGGTGGTGTGAGCAGGAGAACGCGTGAACCATTCTCTTGCGCGTACGTAATGAGCTGACGCATTCCTGTCTCGTGAGTCTGTTGAATTTCCTCGGTCCACTGTGTGTAGCGGCCATCGTTCATACCGAGAACAAAAATCGTGAGTGTCGGCTTTTCCGCCAACGGGTAATCGCGCTTCATGCGGTCGATGTTGTCCGCTCG
>JAUIJJ010000383.1 GCA_030431385.1 bacterium
CGATTGGGCGGTCCTCGCTTACAATCAAAACAGCGCCTTCGCCGACGAAGCGGATGACACTTCCAGCAGTTCGCGAATCGACATCAGCGGCTGGGACAACGACGAGGACATCGGCACGACCAAGCGAACCGTCTTCTGGATGCACTCCCTCTTCGCCCGCGACGTCGAGAACTTCTCTCCCGACGAATGTGGGTTTGTTGGCCCATCCATCCAGGTCGTCACAGGCTCCGATGGCGATACCATTTCAGTTTACTAACTGATGGCGAGACCTCTCTCCCGGCGCGAGACATCCGTCAAACGCCAGCTTGAGGAATACTACTCGCTCTACCACAAACCAGAATACCTCATGGGCGACCCACTCCGGGTCGCCCATCAGTTTTCCCACCCCGACGACCAGGAAGTCACCGCGCTCCTCGCCGCAGCATTCGCCAGCGGCAACATCAAATCGATCCTCGCACTTCTCGACAAGCTCCTCGCCGTGCTCGGCCCTCACCCCGCCCAGTGGCTCCGCAAACACAGCCCCGGCAAGCTGCGAGGCCGCTTTCCCGGCATCTACCACCGTTGGGTTCAGGAGAAAGACATCGAGGTCCTCCTCGCTCTCATCGGCGAAACGCTTCGGAAGCATAACACCCTCGGTGAGCTGTGGCGACATCTCGACGACCCATCCGAAGCCGACACAACCTCGACGCTGGAAAAATTCGTTCAAGAAATCCTCGCCCAGCCCATTAGGCCGCTTCGCCGACGCCGTCGCGAAATGCGCCGCGCAGACGGTCGAACCGTCCCCCTCGCCAGCGTTGAAAGCATCTTGTTAACGCCGCCGTCACGAGGCTCAGCCTGCAAGCGCATGCACCTCTTTCTCCGCTGGGTCGTCCGCCCGAAAGACGGCATCGACCTCGGCCTGTGGAGCGACTTCGTTTCTCCCACGCGCCTACTCATGCCCGTCGACACCCACGTCCTCCGCCTCTCCCGCGAGCTAAAACTCACCAAGAGAAAACAACCAGACCGAAAGTCATCCGAAGAAATCACAGCGAAACTCAAACGCCTCTCGCCCGACGACCCCTGCCGCTACGACTTCGTTCTCGTGAGAGCCGGAATCGGCGCATAGCCACCATCCCACCCCGTCCCCCAAAGAAAGCCCTTTTCCTCCGCTGAGGAACCGTAGAAACTCCGCCCATGACAAGTGACCTCCTCATCATCGGCGCCGGAGCAGCCGGATGCGCCGCCGCATTACGCGCCGCAGACCTCGGCCTCAACGTCACGCTACTCTCCAGCCTCCGCGACCCCGCCGACGGCTCGAACACCAGCTGGGCGCAAGGCGGTATCATCTATCGCGGCATCGACGATTCGCCCGAATCACTCGCGAGCGACATCAGCACCGCAGGCGCCAACATCTGCCGAGATGAAGCAGTCCACCTCATCTCCACTCGCGGCCCGGAAATCGTCCGCGACCTTCTCATCGAGCGCTGCAAGGTCCCCTTCGACGAAACGCCCGACGGCTCCCTGCACTTCACAGAAGAAGCGGCCCACGCCTGCCCTCGCATCATCCACGTCGAGGACGCCACAGGCCGCGCCATCGCCGAGCACCTCATTCGCGAAGTGCGAACGAACAAGCAGATCACATTCTTGGAAAACGTCACCGCAGTCGATTTGATCATGCGTGGCCTACACACCAAGAACCCCAAAGACGTCTACAACCGCCCACGCTGCCTCGGCGCTTACGTCCTCGGATCCGGTGAGAAAGTCGACCCCATCGTCGCCCGCGAAACCATACTCGCCACCGGCGGACTCGGCCAGATTTTCCTCCACACAACCAACCCACGCGGAGCGCGTGGCGATGGCGTCGCCATGGCCTACCGTGCAGGCGCTCGCGTCGTGAATCTCGAGTACGTCCAGTTCCATCCCACCTCGCTTTACCACCGCACCGCGCCCCGGTTTCTACTCAGTGAATCCATGCGCGGCGAAGGTGCGATCCTCGTCGACGGCGCCGGCCGCCCCTTCATGAAGAAGTACCATCCCCTCGCCGAGCTTGCCCCCCGCGACGTCGTCGCTCGCGCCATACACGAGGAGATGATGGCGAGCAACGAACCCTGCATGTACCTCGACATTTCGCACAAGCCAGCCGACTGGGTGCGCACGCGATTCCCAACTATTCACAAGACTTGCCTCCGCTACGGAATCGACATCACCGCCCAGCCAATCCCCGTCGTCCCCGCCGCCCACTACTCCTGCGGAGGCGTCGCCGTCGACATGCACGGCCGAACAAACGTCACCGGCCTGCGCGCCATCGGCGAAGCGAGCTGCACCGGCGTTCACGGCGCGAACAGGCTCGCGTCGACGTCGCTTCTTGAGGCGATCACCTGGGGTTTTCAAGCAGCAGAAGGCATCGCCAACGACGTCGAGGAACATCCCATCGTCGACCAGTCCGAAGTCAAAACCTGGGAACTCGAAAGCGAAGAAGTCGATCCCGCGCTCATCCACCAAGATTGGCTGACCATCAAACTGACGATGTGGAACTACGTCGGGCTGGAGCGCACCTCGCGCCGACTCAATCGCGCCCTCAAAATCCTTCGCGATCTCCAGTTTGAAGTCGAATCGTTCTACCGACTCGCGAAAGTGACCGACCCCGTCGTCGGCTTGCGCAACGGAATCCAAACTGCGCTCGCCGTCACTCACGCCGCCTATCGCAACCGCGAAAGCAGGGGCGCACACTACCGCAAGGAATAGTCAGTAGCAGCGTTTTGCGCGGAGGCAGTTCTTCCGAACAAAGTTCGCTCAAAGGTCGTCGGGCGTCGTCTCGATTTCTTGAGGCGTCTGTAGTGGCAACTCCGGCGGCTGCACAGAGTAGATGTTACCGTATCGCCAACGAGCCCACGCCGCGCCATCAGGGTCCTTCATCACCGTCCCCGCCATCAGCACGTTAAAGGCTAGATCACCTTCATCGAGAAGTTTCCGAACTTTCTCCAGATGCCGTTTCCGAAACCAGTTTCTGGGAAGCCTGAAAGCCAACGACAAAACCAGTAAAATCCCGATCGCAATCAAGTGGCCTGCGTTTACCACGATGTAGGAATCGTGATCGATTTCGAACCCTGCATCTTGTATTGCTGAAATGATAAACGTGACAATGAACCCGATCACGAGCACCAACACGATGACCCC
>JAUIJJ010000030.1 GCA_030431385.1 bacterium
CGCCAAAGTGTGTTGTGAGGGCGCTTCACGAACTGAACAACCAGCTCCTTGCGCCGGGCTTCTGTCGCGGAAAAGAGCACTCGATCATCGTCAGGAATCCCTGCCAAAATCGCACGCCCGCCGATTCGAGTCAGCTGCACTGCCTCGCGCGAGCCAGTCGAGATGTTGCTGATCTCGATGGCCGCATCAAAGCCACCGCGCTTGAGCTTCGCCATGTAGTCGGCCGCGCCGAACGGGTCCACCGCAGCCGTCGCGCCGAACTCGATCGCGGCATTGCGACGGTACTCGACCGGATCGATGGCGAGGATCCTGTGAACGCCGGAGGCGCGCAGGCACTTGATCGTCAGCAACCCGACCGGACCGCAGCCGATCACGACCACGTCGTCCATTAATTCCACCTGCGCGGAATCGACGACGTGAACCGCCAACGAAAGTGGCACCATCAGTACAGCGACCTCGTCGGGGACATCTTCGGCGATGATCTTACAGAGTCTGGCCGGCCAGTTAAACCGCTGCTGCATACACCCGGCGACAGGCGGCACGCCCAGCAGTCGCGCGCTCGGGCATAGATGTTCCATCCCTTGCAGGCACCACTGGCACTTCATACACGGCGACACCGGGTCGCTAACGACCCGCTTTCCGAGGAACGACGGCTCGACGCCACGCCCCAGTGCAACCACGCGACCAACGAACTCGCTGCCGGGAATGTGGGGTTTGCGAAACCCATCAACAACCGGCGCACCCTTGCGGTAGCGTTGCCCGTCGATGCCAGCAATTCCAACGAGGATCGGCTCAATCAGCACTTCCCCCGCGTCGGGTTCACGGCGCATCGGCAGGTCGAGTACGTCGACCTTTTCAGGCTCTGAAAGGTGTACGACTAACATCGCCTACAGAGGCACCGCCACGTCTTCCAGGACGCTGCGAATCGCCGCTTCGTCCTCATGATGAGAAAATCCTGTGACCTCGAAAGTCCGCGCCACGGCAACCCGATGGGCGAGCACCGGCACGGCGATTTCTTTAATGTCGTCGGGTGTAACGAAGTCGCGGCCACGCACCAATGCCAGCGCCTGAGCACAGCGGCGAAGCGAAAGCGCTCCGCGCGTCGAGCAGCCCAACTCAAAGGCCGGGCTCGTGCGCGTCGCCTCCGCGATTCGGACGATGTAGTGGAGCAGATCGTCGTTCACTTTCACGTCCATCGCCTGCTCCTGCAGCTCGATCATTTCCTCAGCTTCGAGAACCGGCTCGACGTGTGTCTCCACCTGACCGTGCCACTGCTCGCGGAGGATCTGCATCTCCGCCTCGCGCTCCGGATAACCGATGTGCAGTCTCATCAAAAAGCGATCCATCTGCGACTTCGGCAATGGGAACGTCCCGTGAAACTCGACCGGGTTCTGCGTCGCGAGCACGATGAACGGGCGCGGCAGATTGTAGACCTTCCCGTCCATGGTCACGCGATTGACGTTCATCGCTTCCAACAGGGCTGACTGAGTTTTCGGGGTCGTGCGGTTGATCTCGTCGGCGAGCACCACGTTGGCGAAGATAGGGCCGGAGCGGAACTCGAACTCGTGCTTGTCCTGATCATAGATCGTCACGCCGAGGATGTCCGAGGGAAGCATGTCGCTCGTGAACTGAATGCGATTGAACAGGCCATGGAGCGAATCCGCGATAGTGCTTGCGAGAGTCGTCTTCCCGACTCCTGGCACATCTTCGAGGAGGAGGTGGCCACGCGCCAGCAGCGCGACAATGCAAAGCTCCACCAGCTCATCCTTACCCCGAATGACGCTGGTGATATTGTTCTTCAGTTTTTCAAGCCGCTCTGCGGTCGCGGCGGCACCAGCATTAGCCAATTGGATACTCCTCGACGATTTTCAATTGAGCCTTGGTTTCCCGATGCGAGGGGTCAAGGCGGACAAATCGGGCTACTTGGACGCGAACAGCGCCTTGATATTCTTCCTGAACGGCGGCCTCACAACCCCCTTCTCCGTAACAATCCCAGCGATAAGTTTCGCCGGTGTCACGTCGAAGGCGGGCGAGAACGTCTTCGTGCCGCGCGGCGCAACAGCCCGCTTGCCGAAGTTGACGATCTCCTCGCTCCCCCGCTCTTCAATGGGAATCTCGTCGCCGGACTTAAGCTCCATGTCGAACGTACTTAGGGGCGCCGCGATGTAGAAAGGAACGCCGTAGTATTTTGCCACAATCGCTAGCGGCATCGTGCCCACCTTGTTCGCCGAGTCGCCGTTCGACGCGATTCGATCCGCGCCGGTGATGACGGCCTGCGCCATCCCCTTTTGCAAAACCGTCCCGGCCATGTTGTCGCTGATCAACCGGTAGTCCACGCCTGATTCTTGCAGTTCCCATGCCGTCAGGCGCGCGCCTTGAAGCAACGGCCTCGTCTCGTCGACATACACCATCAGCTTCTTGTTCTTGCGAGTGGCTTCAAAGATCACCGAGAGCGCCGTCCCCGCGCCCGCCGTCGCCATCGCACCGGTGTTGCAATGCGTCAAAACACCGCTCATCCCGCGTAAAAGTACAGACCCATGGCGCCCCATCGCCGCGCAGGTTTTCTCGTCTTCCACGCGGATTGCGTGGGCTTCCTCAAGAAGCCGCGCGAGCGAGACATCGGCCGCCTGTTGGTTGTCGAATGACTCGACGAGTTGCTCGCAGCGATCAAGCGCCCAGAAAAGATTCACGGCAGTTGGCCGAGACTTCGCGAGGTAGCGGGCGACCTTCTTGCCCTGACGCTTCACGTCCTTGGTGGTCTTCGGCTTCGTGCGGGCGACGCCGATGTAGAGTCCGTACGCCGCAGCAACTCCGATCGCCGGTGCGCCACGAATGCGCAGCATCTTGATCGCCTCGTACATCTGCTTTTCGTCGCGGATGTTGATGAACTTCTTTTGGAGCGGAAGCAGCGTCTGATCGATGATCCGCGCCGTGCGACCTGTCCACTCGATTGATTTGATCTGGTGCAATGTGCCGCCCTTTCGCTATTGGGAATCACCCGGGTAGAGGTGAAGTTTCTCTCGTACTCTTGCCATCGTCTCCCGCGCACGGTTGCGGGCCACGCCGTTGCCGTGCTCCAGAACTTCCTTCCAGTAGCCCGGCTTCTCCTCAATCTTCGCGCGCCGTTCACGCATCGGATCCAGCTCGGCCTTTACCGCCTCGTTGAGCACCTTCTTGCACTCCATGCACCCCCAGCCCGCAGTCTTGCAATTCGTCTGAATCTCGTCCCAGCGGTCCTTCGGCGTGAATACCTTGTGATAGTCCCAAACCGAGCACTTCTCCGGGTCGCCGGGATCGGTTTTCCGCACACGAGCCGGGTCGGTCACCATGACGCGAATCTTTTCCCAGACTTCTTTGTCATTTTCCGCGAGGTAGATACAATTCCCGTATGACTTTGACATCTTTCGCCCATCGTTGCCGAGCAATGCTGGCGAGTGGCTGAGCCGCCATTCTGGAATCTGGAAAACGTCGCCGTAACGCACATTAACCTTCTGCGCGATGTCTTGTGTCTTCTCGATGTGCTCGACCTGATCCTTGCCAACAGGAACGATGTTGGCCTGATACATGAGGATGTCCGCCGACTGAAGAACTGGATAGCCGAGGAATCCGTATGTGCGGAGCACCTCGTTGCCCTGTTCGATGACCTGGTCCTTCCACGATGTGCAGCGCTCGGCGAGGCCCAGCGGCGTGAACATTCCCAGCAGCAGCGAAAGCTCCGCGTGCTCCTTGATCGCCGACTGAACGAAGATCGTCGACTTCTCAGGATCGAGGCCCGTTGACAACCAATCGATGGTCTGAAGGCGCGTGTTTTCCGGCAAGCTACTGGTGTCGTTGTAGCTGTTCGTCAGCGCATGCCAGTCCGCCACCATGAAGTAGCAGTCGCATTCGTCCTGAAGTTCCAGCCATTGCTTCAGCGCACCGACGTAGTTGCCGAGGTGCTGGCGGCCGGTGGGCCGACTTCCGGAGAGGAGGATTTTCTTTTCGCTCAATTCAACAGTTCCAAAGTGGGTTGGTTTAGAGAAGACTCGCGGGCCAAAAAATAAAGTCTTGAAGTGTGTTAAACATAGGCAACATTGCGATCTTATACACAAAGTTCAGAGCGCCGATCCAGATCAGGCCAACCAGAATAATGTAGCTATACTGCCTGACGAAGAAAAACGCGTCCCATAGCGAGCGCCGGTCCTTGACGAACCAATGCCACAAGAGGTGGGAACCGTCGAGCGGCGGAATCGGGAGCAAGTTGAAACACATCAACGCCAGATTGATGAGGATCATGTATTGGAAGAACCCGCTAGCGATCCCGCTGGCGTGCTCAGACAGATTTCCGCCAAAGCCACCGGTCTGCAAAACGAGGATGTACCAAAGCTGTGCGACTGCGACGGTAAAGAGCGCGATGAGCAGATTGGAAAACGGCCCCGCCATCGCGACGATCACGCCGTAGTTGCCACGCCTACGGAAGTTGAGCTCATTGACCGGAACCGGTTTCGCCCAACCGATAAGAGGAAGCCCACCGAAGATGGTCATCACGACTGGAATGATGATCGTCCCGACGAAATCAATGTGAGGAATTGGGTTGAGAGTGATTCGGTTCTGATAGGCAGAGGTCAGATCGCCGCCATAGGCAGCGGTCAGAGCGTGGGCAGCTTCGTGAACCGACAGTGAAAAGAGAAAGATCGGAAACGTCAGCAACAACGTCAGAATCACATCTGAACCCATCAACACCGGCCCCCGTGCCCGGCGCGAAGTTTCTCCGGTGCCTGCTGAAGATGGTCAACCGTTTCCCGGCACCCATCGAGTTCTTGCGCCCGAAAGCGCACAATGGGCCAATCGCCCCCACGTTTGGAGGGTCGAACTCTGCGCACGATCTCGACATTTCTATTAGCGCTGGCAATTGCCTTCACCGCTTCCTGCTCCGCCCGCAAGCTTGTGCTCGAACATGATCGCGCCGAGTTGCGAGACCCCGAATCCGGTCTGACACTCGGTTCGCAACCACGCACCCTCGGCCCCGCCGACTCCAATCACGCGGTCCTACTGATCCACGGCTTTCTGGGCAACGGAAGCAACTACGCCGACCTCCCCGCTCGCTTGGCCGCGAAGGGTTGGCGCGTCCGCGTGCTGAGACTCCCCGGCCACGGCACAACCCCGACGGAGCTCGAAACCACCACCGCCGAGGACTACCTGACCGCTGTCCACAATGAGTTCGAAGCCCTGAAGAGTGCCCACGAAATCGTCGCCGTGGTCGGGCACTCGCTTGGCGGAACGCTTGCAACGCTGCTCGCGTCCGACGCACCAGTCGATTGCCTCGTGCTCGCTGCGCCCTACTACTCAACGAATCAACCGTGGTACTCGCCACTCCCGGTCAGCACCGCGCTCAACTTCGCCGACAGCCACATGGAGTGGTTCTACAAGGGCGACCTCTTCAAGCAGATCAATCGGACGGAAGGAAAGCCCGACGTCGCCTCTTACTCCTGGGTGCCCGTGAAGGGACTGCTCGTCGCCGAAGAACTCACCGCCCTCGCCATCGCAGACGGCGTCCCCGAGTCCGTTCACGCCCCCGCGCTTTGGCTCCACTCGCGCAACGACAAAGCCGCTTCGTTCGACTCCGCTCAAAAGGTCATTCACCGCATGCCGGGCGCGACGACCTACCTCGACCTCCCGCGCACCAACCACATCGTGTTCTTCGATTGGGACAGGGAGATGGCCAAGGCAGCCGTCGTTAACTACCTCCAGAACTTTCTCTCGCAAGGCAAATAGAGGGACTGCTCAGCAGACCTCGAATCCGCCATTTCACTTGGCGTGAGGGCTGCGCCTGACAAAACTCCTCCAAACTGCCCTAGAGGTATAGAATGAACACCGAGACTCTTGATTGCCCGGAAGGCATGCCTGCCGACCCGTCACTCAGTTTTAATCCCGGGCGCTCGCTCGCTCTGCCCGTGCCAGAATCGAGTGCGCAGGAAGAAGATTGGTCGGTGCCGCTGTCGCGCTGGACTGTTGCAGATGGCTTTGCATCGAAACTTGCCCCGAGTGATGCCCCCTCGAATCGCGAGGCCCAGTACATCCTGAACAAGGAAGTCGGCCGCGGCGGTTTCGGCGAAGTCTGGGAAGGTTGGCAGTCAAGTCTCGGTCGCCTGATCGCTATCAAGCGTATTCGCGAGGACCTCTACGGCACCCAGGAATCCCCCGCGCAAAAGAGCGCGCTGGAGCGATTGTTCCGTCAGGAAGCACTCACGGCAGCGATTCTCGATCATCCGAACATCTTGCCGATCCACGACCTTGGCATTGGTGATGGAGGTCGACCACTCCTCGCCATGAAGTTGGTCCACGGTCGCCCGTGGAGCGATCTGATCAGCGAAGACTTCCCCAAGCTGTCCTCGGGCGACTTCCTCATGAAGCACGTCCCGATCCTCCTCGCCGCCGCACAGGCCGTCGCCTTTGCCCACTCGAGGGGAATCGTTCACCGCGACTTCAAACCCTCTCAAGTGATGGTCGGCTCCTTCGGCGAGGTGCTGCTCATGGACTGGGGTCTGGCCGTCTGCTTTGATGAGAAGTCGCTCACCTCTACGACCTCGCTGATGCGCCACGACATTGCCCCTGATCTGGAGAGCGCTTCCAATCCTGCGGGCACTGCGGCATTTATGGCACCCGAGCAAACGTGGCAGAGCGCGAAGAACATTGGCCCGTGGACGGATGTATTTCTCCTCGGGGGAACTCTGTACTTTCTACTCACGGGCCGCCTTCCCTACGGCGTAGCTGATTCCGCCAAGGCCTTCTATCTTGCAAGCCAAGGTAAGGTGGTTCCACCCGCCGAAGCGGCGCCTGGCCGCTGGATGCCCAACGACCTTCTGGCTCTCATCGCAGAATCGATGAAACCGGAATACGGCGAGAGAATGGCGACCGCCCAAGCGTTCGTGGAACGGTTGCAGGACCACCTTAGTGGTGCCTCTCGTCATCGCGAGTCCATCAAACTGACCGCAAAGGCACGGGAAGAAATTGAGAGCATTGGTGATGACTACCGAGGCCATGAGTCGGTTCTCGCGTCGCTGAGGCAAGCGGCCGACCTCTGGGCAGCAAATCCGGACCTAACGCCGCTTCGCGCAGAAGTCGTCACACACTACGCGCACACGGCGTTGCGCCACGGCGACCTCACGCTCGCCCGGCTTCAGGGGGAGCGCCTCCCCGAAAGCGACGAGCGAGCAAAGCTCCTCTACGATGTTACGGTGGAGGAAAAGAACCGAAAGCGGCGCGTCTTGATCCGCAAGATCGCCACCGCCTCCGTCGTCGTTTTACTCCTCGTGATCGCCGGCGGCGGATTCTTGTTTTCCAGCAAGCTCCGCGACGAACGCGACGAGGCACGCGCAGCCCGCGATGTTGCCCGCGCAGCACGTGGCGACAGCGAACAACTCGCTTCGTTCATGCTCAACGACCTGCGGCAGCAGCTCATGCCCCTCGGCAAGATCGATCTCCTCGACGACGCGGCGCTCAAGCTGAAGGACTACTACACCACTCTCGATCACACACAAATGAATGACGAGGAACTCATTCGCGCTCAAGCCGGACTCGTGAACATCGGCATCGTGTTCATGGACTCCCAATCCCAGCTCACACTATCGAGAGACTCACTCGAAGCAGCCGTAAATCTGAACAAGCAGATCTACGCCGACAAGGACTCGACCGATTGGGCCTACTACCTCGCGTACTCACAGGAATTGCTGAGTCGAGTCTATCTCCGCCAGGGAGACATCGCGGCGGGGCTTGAGGAACTCGAAGCGTCTATCGCGCTCCTCGAAAGCGTCGTGAAGGCCTTCCCGACCCAGTCGACGACAATGAAGGGGCAGCTCGTGGAATACTACACCCGCCTCTCCCAGATGCAACTCAAGGCCGGCCTGCTGGAAGAGGCCACTACTTCCGCCGCGCGCGCGACAGAGCTTGCCGATGACTATGCCTCACGAAACCCCACCAACCCACGGGCGCAGCTCCGCCCGATTATTGCGCGTCACGCGATGTATGTCCTGTACTCGCGAACGGGGCAGCAAGCCGAAGCGCAGAAACTGGTCGAAGAGAACGTGGAAGCGCTGGAGGCAATGCTGGAGGAATCCCCCGGGAACATGCCGTACGCAGTGAACCTGTCGAGATCGTACGCAAACCTCGGGCAACTCCACCTGGAGGCTGAGGAATTCGATGCGGCGCGCAGTTACTTCGAAAAGCGGTTGGCCATGGCTGAAGAATTCGCCCGCGAAGATACCAGCAACACCAACTGGTATCGTGAGGTCAGCACCGGCCACCGAGATCTCGGCAAAGTCATGATGGCGACCGGGGAGTACGAGGAGGCAGAGGCGATATTCCAATCCTGCCTCGAGCGCTTCGCCGACCTTCTCGAAAGGGACTCCAGCAACACGGAATGGCTCTACAGCCACGCGCTCGCCCTCGGGGATTTGGGGCGCCTCGCAGGAAAGCAGGACCAACACACCAAAGCCATCGAGTGGTTCTCTCGCCTCGAGCAGGAGCTCCAACACCTGAGCGAGATCGATGCTAACAACGTTCAATTCCTCACGACCTACGCCGATGGCACCGCGCTCCTCGCCGAGGCGCTGTTGGCCAGCGGTGACGCCGAGACTGCACTTGAAAAGGCGCTGAAGGCACACGGGATTTTGAAGCCGCTTATGTCAGAAAGCGGCGCAGATGATGCGGTTAGACTGCCTTTCGAAAACACATCGCGTGTGGTCGCCAAAACACTAAGGGAACTCGGCCGGGATGACGAAGCTGCCGCCTTCGCTCCCCCGCCACCTGAACAATGACGACCATCGAGGACGACAGGCCGGACGACACACTGATCCTTCCCGAAGGGCACTCGTTCTCGCTCGGGTTTCTCGACGCCTCGTCGTTAGTAAACAAGGATTCACAAACAGAAACGCCAGCGACGCAAGGCGCCTACATCCTCAAGCGGCGCATCGGCGAAGGCGGCCAAGGCGAAGTCTGGGAAGCCTGGCAGTCCTCCCTTCGCCGCGATGTCGCCGTGAAGATTCATCGCCGTGGCTCCGTGGATTCATTCCTCCACGAAGCGATCCTCACCGGCGAGCTCGATCACCCGAACATCGTGCCCGTCCTCGATTTGGGAACTCTCTCGGAGAGCACCGGCATCCGTGGTGAAGGCGCACCGGTGATGGCCATGAAGCGGATCGAAGGCGCGCGATGGGACAAACTCATCGCTGAAGATTACCCCGGCGACGCCAACGCATTTCACGAGTTCCTCGCCAAACACCTGGGCATACTTCGCAACGTCTGCAACGCCGTGGCCTATGCACATTCGCGGGGGATTCTCCACCTCGACCTGAAGCCATCTCAGGTCATCGCCGGCTCCTTCGGCGAAGTGTTTCTCATGGATTGGGGGCTGGCCGCGCGCATCGAGCCGGGAAACGACGCGGGCCGATCCCTCGAGCGAATCACCGGCCCCTTCGGCACGCCTCACTACATGGCGCCCGAGCAAGCACTCGGCGATGGCAAGTCCGTCGGGATTCCTACGGACACTTACCTCTTGGGAGCGATGGCCTATCACATCACCTCTGGGCGACCGCCACACTCTGGCGCGAACGAACGCGAAATCATTCAAACAGCCCTCCGCAATCGCATCGCCCCGATCAACACAACGGTGCCGAACGGTCTCAAGATCATCATCGAAAAGGCCCTCTCGACAAAGCCCTCCGAGCGCTTCCAAACGACCGAAGAATTCCGCCTGGCGATTGAGGGGTTTCTGGGCCGCGCCAACCATACGCGCGAAGCACGTCAGGTTCTCGAATCGTGCCGCGAGACCTTTGCGCACGTTGCGCCAGCCGACTACGACGAGCTCGCAGAGCTTGAGCGGAAGCTCGACACAGCGAAGGCAATGGCCCCCGACATCGCCGAGATTCCGACGCTTCGTGACGAGGTACTTTCAGCCCACGGCAAACTCGCCATCAGCCGAGGTGACCTCGAGTTGGCGCGCCTGATTGCTGATCGAATCGATTCATCCGATACCCGCGGGGAAGTCCGAAATCAGGCAGCAACCGCATTGGAAGATCGTCACCGCCGCGAGCTCCAACGGAGACGCGCACGCCGCGCAGCATTCATCACACTCACAGTACTCATCGTCGTTCTTCTGGTGTCGGCGCGGCTCCTCTACCAAGCCTTTGCGACGGCGGAAACCCAACGCGACTTCGCAGAAAAAGCGCTCACTCAATCGCGCCGCGAGTTGGCGCGGTCGACCGTCCAAACCGCAGCAGCCCACGTCGAGAATCAGCGCACGGCCGAGGCCCGCTCCGCCCTGCGCCAAACCCCTCGCGAGTGGCGAGGCCTGGAGTGGGGATACCTCGCCAGCGCCGCCATGCCCGAGACAGAATTGCTTCGCCCACGCACCGAACAATACGGCCCGCTCGCCGCCTCTTCCGATCAATCCCTCATCGCCGGAATTCGCACCGACACGCGAGCGCTTACGCTGATCGATCGCGAAAACGACCAGTCGCGCGAACTCCCCGGCGATTGGTCCGCCCTCGCGTCGGGCCCCGGTAGCACGATCATCGCCGGAAAACTCGATGGCAGGATTCACTCGGTCGGGTACGCACAGATCGAGTGGGATATCCCGTGCGGCTCGAACTCGATTTCCCATATCGCCGTCACCGCATCCGGCGAAGTCGTCGCGGCAAACGCCACCGGACAGATTTGGCGAATCGCTCCCTCGGGAGAAACCGCAGAGCTTTACCTCGAGACCAATGCGACCGTCTCGTTTCTGGGAACCGAGGGCGACGCTGTGGTCATCGGCGCGGCGTCGGGAGAGCTCTGGCACACTACGGGCCTCGCCGCCGCCCCTGTCAAATCAGCCATCTTCCACGCCGCACCGGTCATGGGCGCGGCATGGCGGCCGGGCTCGGCGACGCCGAGTTCCTTTGTGAGTTGGGCCTACGATCCCACCGTCCAGCAGTCCATCGTCGACGACACCGCCCTCTATCACGAGTTGGGAAATCCCGACCCACGCCCCATCGGGTCTACGCGGCAACTCGCCGTCACCGCAGCAACCTGGAGCCCCAACGGAGACCGGCTGGTCCTCGCCTTCGCCGACGCATGGCTCGCGGAATTGAACGGAGATACCCTCGCAGAAATACGCTCGACTTACCACCGATCGGGAATCGCGAAGGCGCTCTACTTCGATGACGATGGCAGATTCCTAACCAGCTTCACGCGCAATTTCGTGGACAGTCGAAGGTGGGAGTGGATCGAACTGCAAAGCTCGGTCGCCGTCGACTCGCGGCAGATCAAGGACTTCGTTTTGCTCGATGATCAGATGATCGTGAGCGGCCCCGATGGCGGTATTCGCGCATGGAAAAACGAGGGCAGCGAACACAGCTACGTCAGCCGCTCGGGCTCCAATCGCATCCTCACTCTCGACCATGCCGCCACTGCCCCGGTGCTGGCGACGGGACATCAAAACGGCTCGCTGATGATCTGGGATACGACGCTCTCCCCTGCACGTCGACTCGATGAGCCATGGTTCGAGGGTGAAGTCCGCGAGGCCCGCATCTCTGCCGACGGTTCCTGCTTTATCATCGCCCTGCCTAACAGCGCAATTCTCTATGAACGCGCGGCAGAAGGCTACCCGACATCAATCCAATGGGACTTCGCGAGCGAGGTCTCTGCCGTTACCATCGATGAATCCGGCAAAGCCTATGCCGTCGCCACCGAGGAAGGCGGCGTCGCATTCGGCACCGCTTTCGAAGCTGCTCCTGTGCCTCTCGATCTGGGGGACGAAAACTGGACCGCCTTGGAGTTCTTGCCGGGCACATCCGACATTATCGCGGGGAGCCGGTCCGGAGAAATCTCAGTCATCAATCCAGCAGAACAACAAATCACGCAGAGGCTCTCCGGCCACTCCGGCGCGATCAGGAGGATCGAAACCTACGACAACGGTCGACTCCTGCTGACTGCTTCGGAAGACGAGACAGCGCGCCTATGGGACCTGGAAACCGGCGAATTGCTGAACGTCTATCGCGGCACCCACGCCGGAGGCATCACCAGCGCCTTCCTCACGCCAGACGGCCAACGCGTTGTCACGGCCAGCCGCGACTCCGGCGTCCGCTTCTTCGACCGCGAATCAGCGCTCGAACTTCTTAACCTTGTTCATCACGAGTACGGCGTTCTCGACATGGTGCCTTCCAGCGATCCGCTCCACTTCTTCTCGACGGATCAGGGCATGACGTTCCGCGTCTGGCGCGCGTTGCCTTGGAATCAGGGCGACGAGTTCTTCGATACGGGTACTTCCATCGTGCGCTCGACCCCTAGTCGTTAATCAGCATCGCCATGAGCTCGGTCCGCGAGGAGACCTTCGCCCGCCCGAAGACGTTGCGGATGTGGAACTTGATCCCGCTCTCGCTCAACCCCAGAATCGTTGCGATGTTGAGGTTCGAATAGCCCTGCAAAAGATACCCGATGACTTCGCGCTCGCGTACCGTCATCTCCAACTTCTCAGCCAGCATCTCGAATCGCTGGTTCTCCGAATCGTCGGCGAGGATCATACTCAGGCCAACGTACTTGCCTTCTTCATCCGTCAACCGACGCAGAATCCCCTTCAGATGAAACGCGCTATGGGCACCGGGAACCGAGCGTAACGAAACGCCGGACCGGCTTTCCTCGTCGCCGCCATCCAGAAACTCCCGAATGTTCGCCAGAGACTCATCGTTTATGATCTCTGCGAGCAACTCGCCCTCTCGAAACCCGGCCTCCGCGCGCTCGTTGCACCACGTCACCCGCAGGTCGTGATCGGTTCGCACGATCAAATCAGAAGTATAACCACGGATGAACGAGTAGCTCTTTCGGCGGTCTTCCAGCTCCTGTTTAAGTTCTTCCAGTTCGCTCGTTTCGCGAATGCTCATCACCCAAGCGGCCGAAACACCCTTGCGTGGCCGCGCGACGGAAATCTGTGCAGGAGCCTTCGATCCGCTTGAGCGGATCAGGTGCACCGAGTGTGAAACCCGCGTCTCGCCCTGTTCGAGAAGAGCAAAACGGATCCCCGGCGCGAGCAGGTCCCACTCTTCTATGAGACTACCAATCCCCCGCCCTTTGATCTCTCCATCGTACCGAAAAAGCCTTGCGAATTCCTCGCTCGCCCAACTGACTTTCCAGTCCCCATCGAGAAACGCGACACCTTCAGAGATCACAGAAAGCAGCGTCTCCAGCCACAGGCGCTCGCCATCGCGTTCTTGATTCTTGGAGGGCATTCTCGGACCTTTGTCGAAGTGATCGCAGATTCGCTATCGGCTGGACAGTGACTGAACCAAACCCGCCGGGCAACTGGCCTAAGGGTTAGTACTGCTGACCATCCGGTCAGTAGTCAATTCGACTCCCTCGTGAGACCGTCACCGCGAAACTAGAAAGCATGGTTCCCACGAGGAGCCAGAGGAGTCAGAATGAAGATCAGTACAAACGGCCGGCTGGCCGTTTCCTTCCTATTGATGGGAGCCACCACCGCACCGCTCTTGGCGCTCGTTTCCGCCGGCGATTCAGCCGTTGGAATGGTGGAGACCGTTTCGCCGACCACCGGTTCGTTGCTCGCTCCGCTGGAAACGGGAGACGCACCGATTACGGTGACCTTCTCCGGCGCCGCCGACGACGACAGCGCCGTCGGCCACGTGGAGCTTTGGTATCGCAAAGAAGGTGAATCCTGGGCTTGGAGCGGCGAATCGGAAGACGCCGCCGCAGGCGACTTCGAATTCACCCCTCCCGGCTCCGCTCCCGGCTTCTACGGCGTCTATTACTTCGACGTTGTGGTCGAGGACTCGGTGGGCAACCGCACGACGGCGCCCAGCGGCTCTACCGGCGAGGGCCAAACGACGACCGAGTTCTTTGAAACGTCCAGCGTTGAAGAATGGTGGATAGTCCTGTGAACAATTCCCTACTCAAAGCGATTCATCTGCTTTTCCTCCTATTGCTTCCTGTCGCCGTCGCAGCATCACCGATCGTCTCCAACGTGCAGTTCTCGCAGGGCCCCGCAGAAGGCAGTCTCGGGTCCAGTTCAAGCTCCTCTGTAGTCACAATCAGCTACGACCTCGCCTCACCGAATGGGCCGTGCGAGATTACAGTGATGGTTTCGACAGATGGTGGTGGCACTTTCGACTTCGAGCCGACCGCCCTCGAAGGCGACGTCGGTGCGGACATCTCGCCCGGCGCTGGCAGAGTAATACACTGGGACGTAAGTCAGGACTTCCCCTCCGCCGTCCTCCCCAATGTCGCGATACGCATCGTCGCCGACGACAATTACTGCAACGATTGCCTGCTCTGGTCGGAGCCAGACACCTGGGGCGGAGTGAAACCAATCGCCGGAGAGGTGGTAACAATTCCGACCGGTACCACAATCCTCCTGGATGAAGACACGCCCGCACTGGGTGGCCTCACAATCGACGGCACACTGGATTTCATGCGCCAGGATCTTGAACTCACCTCCGAGTGGATCCGCGTAACCGGCGAACTCCGAGTCGGCACCGAAGCGGCCCCCTTCACCCATCAGGCGACCATCACTCTTAATGACACCGAGACCGCCTTCAGCGTCATGGGAATGGGTACGCGAGGAATCATGGTCATGGGAGGGACCTTGTCCCTACACGGCACACCACCCGAAGTGGCATGGACTAAAATTGGTGAGCATGTTTCCGCCGGCAGTTCCGCGCTTCCGCTCATTGATGAAGTAGACTGGAATCCCGGCGACCAAGTCATTATCGCGCCGACGGACTTCTATGGAGAAGCCGGCACCGAAAGGTTAACCGTCGATACCGTAACCCCGGGCCCACTCACGACAATCAACACTGTCGAAACGCTTAACTCCAGCAGGTGGGGATTGCTCCAGTACGCAACGACCTCAGGCATGAGTTTGGCCCAAGACAACTCGATCGTTTTAAGTGAAGAAATGGAAGGCACGCCATTGATCCTCGACGAGCGCGCGGAAGTCGCCAACCTGACACGCAACATCGTCATCCAATCACCCGACGATAGTCTCTGGCAGAACGATGGCTTTGGCGTTCACATCATGGTCATGGGTCCGATGTCGCGTGCGTACATCGAAGGCGTCGAGATTCGGCGCGGTGGACAGCTCGGCATACTTGGCAGGTACCCCTTCCACTGTCACCTGCAGAGCTACACTGGCGGCGTTGAAGTCGGCGACGTCAGCGGCGAATACTTCCGCAACTCTACAATCAATGAATCCCAAAATCGAGGCGTCGTGATTCATGGGACAAACGGCGCGCTCGTGCAAGGTAACATCATATACGATGTCGTCGGACACGCGATCTTTACTGAAGACGCCGTCGAGCGCCGCAACACCTTCGATGGAAACGTCGTCATGCGAGTCCGCAACCCAAGCCCCGTTGATGCATTGATGCTTCACGAGTGGAGTTTCGGCGCAGGCTTTGAAACCGGTTCGAGCGGATTCTGGCTCAGCAACCCTGACAATGTACTCACGAACAATGTCACTGCTGACGTTCAGGGCTTCGGCTTCTGGCTGGCCTTCCCGGAAACTCCGCAAGGTTTGAATCACGACGTCGACATGCAACCAAACCGGATAACGTTTGGTACCTTTGCCGACAACACCTCTCACTCGAGCCTGCTTTCAGGGCTGACAGTAGACAACGCTGAATTGAACTGGGACAACTTCCCCGATCACGGCGGCAACGTCGCTGGAGTGCAGTATTGGTCGACTGACTCTAGCACTGGACTTGGCTGGAGTGAAATCGAGCCATTTCACCTCGACCGGTTCACCGTTTGGAAATCGAACGTCGGCGGCATCTGGGACCGCGCCGCACGCCCCAGAAATACAGGGATTGTCTCGGCCGACAACACACAGCGTTTCTTCGCAGGCTCCGGCGCAGATGGCGTTATTCAGCGCAGCCTCGTTGTAGGACGCAGCCTGAACGACGACGGCGGCCCGCTTCCTGTAAATGGTGGTAATCCTGTACAAACAGCCTTCGCGACTTATCACAGCACCTTCGATATTGTGAACAACCTCGTGTTAAACTTCCCACTTGTTGAAGGCGAGCGGAGCGGCGTCTTTGCGACCGATGACTACTACACACGTGGAGTTGAAAAGGGAACAATTCGCAATCAGGGAAATGTCGTCATCAACTCCCACCCCGGCTACAAGCTCCGCGCATTCCTTTCCAACACAGGCACATTCCAGGAATTCGCCAGTTGGTATACTCTTTCGAGCGCGCTGTGGGATCCCGACGGAATGTGGGGACCCGCCGGAAACTACTTCGTCTACCCAACGGAGTTTTTAACCTATGGGCTTCCGGTAACGGAGGTCGCCCCAAGCGCGGAACAATCAGGCGGCGTCAGCGTCCCCGGTCCGTTCTACGGATTTAACGAGTTCGTTCTCCACGGAATCGGGGATTCCTCTCCGCAGAATCAACCTTGGGACGATCTCATGGAAATGGACGTACGTCGTTTGGATCAGGATCTGAACGAAGTCGCGAGCTGGCACATCGACCCCGCAGGCGCGTCCGATTGGTCGCTCGCGCACATGCGCGATTTCGCCGCCCACCCGACCGGCGTCTATGAAATCAGCTTTCCCAACTCGCCTTTCGGAATCGAGCATCCATCGAACTTCAGCATGAACGTTGAGAACATGTTGGAGGACACTGATGTATTGTTAATGTCGATTCACTTCGATGGGGCGGTCGACCCATTTGTCAGAATGTCGTCGCCAGGAAACTCATTTCACTACTACACCGAAGTCGCGTCGCTTCAAGACGTCCGTGACTCCGAAGGCGAAACATGGTGGCAGGACACAGTAAACAACCGCATCTGGGTGAAGATTCAGGGAGGTTCATGGCAGTCAGCAGTTTGGCAGGACTTGACTCAGGACGACTATCTCTACGAGCCAACTCAACTGCGAATCCATCCCTAGTGAATCATGACAGGTACTAAGAAAGGGGGCCGCATTCTGCGGCCCCCTTTTTGTTTTAACTGCAATTGGTTCCTTGGTTAGAACAGAGTCCACGTGTTGGAGTCGTCCTCGGCGATGACCTTGATTCCGGCATCATAGCTATCGCCGAAATTGATCCATCCCACGTTCTCTCCCCACGCGAAACCACTGAACTCGCCAGTGACTGGATCGATGACAACCTGCGAGCCGCCAACACTGCTTGTATCGAAATTGATCCAACCAGTGTTTTCACCCCAGGCGTATCCCGACAGCCCACCATCGCCATCACTGTTCACGCCGTGATCGTTACCGAGGTTCGTGTATCCTGTGTCATCGTCGGGGCCATCGCCAAACCAGATCCAACCAACATTATTCCCCCACGCGT
>JAUIJJ010000384.1 GCA_030431385.1 bacterium
ATTCCGCATATTTCCGGCAAGGGCAGACGCGCCGCATACGAAATTCTGCACAACACGCCAGCCGTCGCCAACCTGATCCGCGAGCACAAAACCAACCGCATCTTCTCTGTCATCCAGACGTCCGCCAAGATGGGCATGACCACGATGGACGACTTCCTCTTCAAGCTCTATCGCGAGCAGCAGGTAAACGGCGAGGTCGCTCTCGAACGCGCCCACTATCCCGAAGAGCTCCGAGTCAAGATGATGGCCCACCAGAGCGAGGTCGAAGACGACGAACCGGTTGTCTAGGTCTGGATGCTCTCAGTGAATTGCAAAGTGCGGCGCGCCGAGTGCGCCGCACTTTTGCTTTTTAGAGCGAATTGGCGCGAGGAATGCTCCCGTCAATTCCCTTGCCGGTCAGAGCCAACGACGACCAGCATCGCCGCTCGCAAAGTCAGCGGGGAATTCCCACGTGGAGAGCAAGTTGCCGCGAGACAAGAAGCCAAGAAAGTCATTCAAGGAACGTTGGGCAGTCGTCAAACGGACGTGGCCCGATGCCATGGAGATCCTCGCCCCTCACAGGAAACTTTGGGGTCTCGGATTGGCGCTGCTCCTCATTGGCAGGTTCGCCGGTCTGGTGCTCCCCGGCGCGCCCAAGTTCCTCATCGACGAGGCCATTCCCCAGAAGGACTTCGGACTCATGGCGACCATCGTCGCCGTCGTCCTCGGCGCGACCGTGATCCACGGCCTATGCTCCTTCGCGCTCACCCAAACGATTAGCAAAGCCGGACAGCGCACCATCACGTCGCTCCGCGTGAAGCTCCACAGCCACGTCTCCCGCCTTCCGATCCGTTACTTCGACGACCACAAAACCGGCGAAGTCACCAGCCGCGTGATGGACGACGTCGAGAATGTCCGAAACCTCGTGGGCACCGGCATGATCGAGTTTATCGGCGGCCTGCTCACCGCGGCTCTCGCCTTCGCGATCCTGCTGTTTCTCAATTGGCAAATGACCCTGACCATCTTGCTGTTCCTGCTGATCGTCATGTTCGTCATGATTAAGGCGTTCATGGTGCTCCGTCCGATTTATCGCGAACGACAGGAGATCAAAGGCGAAGTTTCCGGCCGCCTCGTCGAGAGCATCGGCGGCGTTCGTGTCGTGAAGAGCTACTCGACAGAAGAAACAGAACGCGTTGTGTTCAAAAGCGGAGCCGAGAAGCTCCTCAAGAACGTCCTCAAAACCATCAACGGCGTGAGCGTCCTCGCGCTGACCAGTTCCGTACTCGTCGGCTTGCTCGGCTCGACCATCATGTTCCTCGGCGGCGCGCAGCTGATCTCCGGTGCGATGTCGACGGGCGACTTCATCAGCTACGTCTTGTACCTCGGGCTCATGGTCGCTCCGCTCAGTTCCATCGTCATGATCGGCACACAGCTCAGCGAAGTGTTTGCAGGTATCGAGCGCATGAACGAAATCCTCGGTGAGAAAACCGAAGATGCCGACGAGGAGACCAAAGACCCCGTTCCCCCGATTACCGGGAACGTCGAGTTTGAAAACGTCTCCTTCTCGTACATCGAGGGCAAACCAGTGCTCCACAACATTAGCCTGAGCGCGGAGCCCGGTTCCGTGACCGCGCTCGTCGGGCCATCTGGCAGCGGGAAGTCCACCCTGACGGGCCTGATCGCCGGGTTCTACATGCCGGAAAGCGGCCGCGTTCTCGTCGATGGAATGGACCTCACGACGGTGAAAATTCACGACTATCGTCGCCAGCTCGGCGCTGTGCTTCAGGATAACTTTCTCTTCGACGGAACGATTCGCGAGAACATTCTCTACCCTCGACCGGACGCATCTGAATCCGAGTTGAAAGAAGCCGCTCAGCGCGCCCATTGCCTCGAATTCATCGACCGGTTTGAGGAAGGCTTCGACACGATCATCGGCGAGCGCGGCGTGAAGTTGAGCGGCGGCCAGCGCCAGCGCGTCGCCATCGCCCGCGCACTTCTGGCTAACCCGCGGCTGTTGATCCTCGATGAAGCCACCAGCTCCCTCGACTCGGAATCAGAAGCCTACATTCAGGAAGGCCTCTCGCTCCTCATGAAGGGGCGCACTTCCTTCGTCATCGCCCACCGACTCTCCACGATCCGCAACGCCGACGCGATCCTCGTGCTGGAAGAGGGCAGCATCGTCGAGCGAGGAACCCATGCCGAACTCCTCGAAAGGGGCGGCAGGTACTTCGACATGTACACGAAGCAACACGGCCTCGAAGCGAACCTCTTCCTCGCGCCCGGCGAGAAGCCAAGGCACGAATCCGAAGACGGCGAAGAGAACGAAGACGACGAGTCAACGCGCCGCAGAAAAGCCAACTTCGCGCGGCTCCTCAGCGGAGAGTAACCTTTCAGGAGTGCAGCCCATGGACTTTCAAGATCACGTGCTCGACTCACTAAACAACCTCTTCTCAACTATGCGAGCTACTGGCGAAAAGGCATTCGCCCAACTCGATTTCGAGCAGATGAACCGCTCCCCCGGCGATGACTCCAACAGCATCGCAATCATCATCGGCCATCTGCGCGGGAACATGCTTTCACGCTGGACCGACTTCCTCACGAGCGACGGCGAGAAGCCTTGGCGCACGCGAGACTCCGAATTCGAGCGACCTCCTGCGACGAACAAAGACGAGCTCATCGCCCTCTGGAACGAGGGGTGGCAGTGTTGCGAGGAAACCATTCACGGCCTCTCCGCCGATGACCTCACAAGAACCATCACCATTCGCGGCCAAGAGCATTCGGTCCTCGAAGCGCTCAACCGCCAGCTCTACCATTACTCCTACCACGTCGGGCAGATCGTGCAGTTAGCCAGGATGTGGAAGGGTGATAATTGGAAAACGTTGAGCATCGCGCGAGGCCAATCGAAGGCCTACACACCGACCGGCCAGCACGGCGAACCGCCGAAGCGGTAATCAGTCTTCCAGAAAACGTATCAGAACGAGTGTGATGTTGTCTTCGCCGCCAGCCTCTTTTGCGCGTCGGATCAACTCCTCCTCGCAATCTTCGAGGTTTGGGTGCTTGAGCAAGACTTCGCGCAATTCGGGGAGCTTCACCTTGTTGGAAAGTCCGTCCGAGCAGAGCACGATGACGTCGTCAGCCTGAACCGGTAGCGTCTTCACGTCGACGTCGACTTC
>JAUIJJ010000385.1 GCA_030431385.1 bacterium
CACGGGGTGGGGGAGTCGGCCTCGATCGTAACCGCCCAAAAGCCGCCGGTCAGCGAAATGCCGCCATCGCCGAACATCGTTTCCCCGGCGTCCGGTTGGCCGATGGTAACACCCATTGTGTATTCTCCGCCGGAGAGTTCCGTCGCACCGCCGCCATCGATCGTGCTCCAAGAGAGGTCGTAGCCGCCGCCGCTTTGCGCCGAGATCAGCCCCGCGAGTAGAACAAAGGCGGATCCGCCGAGAATGCGCAATGAGGTAGGGCGATAGGACATGGTTCATCTCCGATTCTTCAGTCGATGTAGGTACCGTGGGGCTGGGGTGCGCGAATGGCAAGCGCATTTGGCAGGAGGCAAATCAAAAAAGCGCCCCGACAGATGGTCTGCCGGGGCGCGGGATCGTCGGTGATGGTGGGCGATACAGGACTCGAACCTGTGACCTCTGCCATGTCAAGGCAGCACTCTAACCAGCTGAGCTAATCGCCCAACGAAGGGCGCGATGGTAACCCCGAAGCGTCCGATTGCAAGCGTTATTTTCGAGAATTCCGTTTGCTGCTGAAAACGCCAATGGGAGGGGGCATCAGGTTGGGAACGGCGATCAGAAGTGGTTCTGAAACTCCTGGGCGAAGAACCCGCCCAACGCTCCAAATCGCTGATGTCACAGTAGGTTAAGCCCCTTGACATGATAGAGCAAGTTGGACTCTGTTCGGGATTGGAATTCCGACTGGCAGGTGATCAATGACCTCCACAGATTCTATTCTTCAGCACCTCGACGAGGTCGACGAGTACGCCGGCATGATGCCGACGCCGGTGACGCTTCGTGAGCTGTACGACTTCGCCCGAAATCCGACTCAGGAAACATACATCAAAGCCTCCCAGTTCCTGTACCGGGAGATGCCGATCAGGCTCGCCGTCAAGGTGAAGGAGTTGGAAACCGCGCCAGACGGGCTAAACGAGATGCGGTCAATTCAGATGGTGCGTGACTGGTACGTTCAATCGTTCTGGGACATTCGAAACTTCGGCCTTCCGAAGACGCTGGAAGATGATAAGAACTTCATCAGGCTCTTGGCCTCGATCAAGGACCGACACCGCAATCAGGTCGCGGTGATGTCGCAGGGGATTTTTGAGTTCAAGGAGCGGCGACGGCACGTCAACCTCGACCGAGTCCAGCGATTCCTCGATAGCTTCTATATGTCGCGAATCGGGATTCGTGTTCTGCTGGGCCAACACGTCGCGCTGCACCGCCACCGGGATGGTTGGTCGGGGATTATCAACGCGCGATGCTCGCCCATGGAAGTCGCTGAACAGGCGATTCGGAACGCGAGCGACCTTTGTCGGCAAACATTCGGCGACCCTCCCGAGGTGAAGATACTCGGCAGGACGAGCCTCCGCTTCAAGTACATCCCGACTCACCTTCATCACATGTTTATCGAACTGTTGAAGAATAGCTTCCGCGCGGTGATTGAAACTCACGGAAAGAACGGTGGGAAGCTACCGCCGGTGACGCTGGTGATTGCCGGTGGGTCGGAAGACGTTTCGATTCGGATCAGCGACGAAGGCGGCGGCATCCCGCGCAGCGGGATCGACAAAATCTGGACGTACATGTACACCACGGCGAACCATCCCATCCACGTGGCGAGCGGCGATCAGGCGATCATGGCTGGCTTGGGGTACGGACTGCCTCTGGCGCGGCTCTATGCGCGGTACTTTTCCGGAGACCTTCAGGTCATTTCCCTGGAAGGCTATGGCACCGATGCCTTCATCTACCTGAGCAGAATCGGCAATCAGCAGGAAGCGTTGAAGTAGGCGAGCGCTACTCTTTCGTATCTTCGATATTGGTGTGAAGCTCTTCGATTTCCCTGGGAGATTTTTCCCTCGGATAGCTGCCGAGTATCCGCACATAAGCACAGAACGGGCGGGCCTTTTCGACCGCGTCGAGAAGGACTTGGTCGGTGCGATGACGGTCGGCATCGAGAAAGAACGCGTAGTCCCAGCCGCGCTTTTTCGTCGGGCGGGATTCAATCTTCGTCAGGTTCGTGTCCGAGTCGGCGAAGGGACGTAGAATCTCGTAAAGCGCGCCGGCGCGATCTTTGACGCTGAACATGATCGACGTCTTGTCGTCGCCGCAAGAGCTTGAATCGTTGCGGCTGATTACCAAGAATCGCGTCGTGTTGTCGGGTTCATCTTCGATACGACGGGCGTGAATTCTCAGTCCATATTCTTCCGCGCCGAACTCGCTTCCGATGGCTGCGCCATGCGAGTCATTTCGCGCTTCCTTCATGCCCTTCGCCGTCGAAGACAACTCGACGTGCTCGGCGTCGGGGAGGTTCTCTTTTAGCCAGCGGGTGCATTGGAGGAACGGCTGCGGGTGCGAGTAAATCCGCTTGATGTCCTCCATGGCGCAGTTCGACGCGAGAACGTGGTGGATCGGCATCAAGACTTCGCTGCAAATCAAGCAGTTGTCGTAATCAATGAACGCATCGAGGGTATCGTGAACCATGCCGCCGGTGCTGTTTTCAACAGGTACGACCCCAAAATCGATCCAACCATTTTCAACTGCAATGAAGACGTCGCGAATAATCTCAAAGGTATCAAACTCGACGCTGGAGCCGAATTCGCGCACTGCGGCCTGATGGGCGAATGTCGCCTTCGGGCCGAGGAACCCGACTCGCAAATGCTTCTGGAGGGTCAGGCAGGCGCTGATGACTTCGCGCATGACGTAGAGGAGCCCTTCCCTGGGGAAGTTTCCGTCGGATCGCGCAACGGCTTGGTGCACGACCGCCTTGGCGCGACCGGGATCGAAGGTCGAACGGTCCTGGTCGGCCTTTGTCGCCCCGATCAATCGGGCGATTCGTGCGCGATTGTCGAGGAGCTCAACCAATTCGCGGTCGATCTTGTCAATTTGGTCACGGAAAGAATTCAGGTCGGTCATGTGATGGGCTTATCTGATGGAGTGCCTGCCAATGGCGTCTTACGAAGCAAAGATATTCAGCGGTTCGGGTTCGTCAACGGCATATCCCCGAGAGTCGAAGTTGGAGCGTGATACTACATGAACGTGCGTTTGCAGTAGATACTCCACTCGAGCATGATCACCAACAAACCGGCCAG
>JAUIJJ010000031.1 GCA_030431385.1 bacterium
CCGGCGATCTGCCGGTCTGAGCGCACGCGACCGTGGTCGAACGCGAGAATCCGGTGGCGCGCGGACATCTAGCCCTCACGCTGTTTCAACTCGGCGAACGCGCCGAGTCCGCGAAGCTCTTCCGCGACAGTGTACTCTTTCCTCACGCGGGATTCCTTCGACGATTCCTCGAAGTTTTCTGGCCGCTCCGCTTTGAAACGTCTCTGGGCAAACCGGCGAAGCAGGAGTTCCAAGTCCCCCAAAAAGCAAAAGCCCTTTGGCAAACCGCGCTCGAACGACTCCAACATTTTCAACCCGACGAGCTCGAACCAAACGCCGACGCACGGTTCCTCGCGCAGCTCAGCGATCTCGGGTGGCGCCTCTTCACGAAGGAAGGCCGGCGCATCAATCAGATCCGGACCGCCGGTGACAAGCTCTCGGCCATCGCCATCGACGAGTTCTTCAAGGGCCGCCGACGTTCCGCACTGGAAGTCTTCAGCTACGCCCACGATGTCAGGCCTTTGAACCAGAAGATTACCGAACATCTCGCTTACTTGCTGCTACTCGACGGCAGGCCCGAAGAAGCAGAGAAGCTGCTCGAAGACCTCATCCAGAACGCCATCACACGATTCGACCAGGACCGTTCCGAGCAGGACCTTCCCCAGCCCGACGCGATCGTGTGCTACGCGTGGTGTCGTCATGAACAGGGTTTCCACGGCGAGGCGATCAAGCTGCTCTCTGCCGTCTATCCTGAAGGCCCAGAAGACTACGGGTCGCACTTCGTCGCCGCGATGAGTTGGCTCATGCTAGGCCGAAGTGACGAGTTTCGCGCCGCTCTCTCGCAGGCGCTTGGCCCCTACTTCATCGACACTTGGGAACAGATCGTCCGCCCGTTCATTGCGACGACACTGCTCTGGCTGGAAACCCCGGAATCTCAAGAGACTTCAGCCGATTAGACTTTGGTCGCTCGGACTCTGCCAACGCAAGGAGCGCAATGATGGCGCAAGATCACAGGCCAGGAACTTTTGGATGGTTCGATCTTACTGTGGAGAACGCCGCAGGCGTGCGTGACTTCTACAGCAAAGTCGCTGGCTGGCAGTCGAAGCCGCTCTCCATGGGCGATTACGATGACTATGTGATGTCGCGGCCCGGCAGCGATGAATCGGTGGCAGGGATCTGTCACCGCCAGGGGCAGAACGCAGACATCCCCACAGGTTGGACCCTATACATCGTGGTCGAAGATCTTGACGCAGCCATCGCCGAAGCCGAGGCCAACGGTGGCAAAGTCGTCAAGGCAGTCAGCGGCTCGCCCGAATATGGTTACTTCGCGATGATCGAAGACCCGGAAGGCAATCACTTCGCGCTCTTCAAATCCGGCGCGTCCTAACCTCTGCACGGATCACAACCCAGCAATCACATCTGCTGCGTCGACGATGCTGTCGGCGTTGAGATCGTTGCCTGTCGCAGGGCCGGTCCCGAGCAGTGCTAGCAGCACCTCGTCAGGCGATGATGTTGTCGGCAGGGGCTGTTCGGCGTAGGCACCCGCAACGAGCTCCAAGTCCGTCTCGATCATAGAGCCAGACGCTGGATCGACGAGTAGACACAGCGAATCGCGGAGCGTAGGCGCAGTTCCGACTCCCTCGAAGCGCACGAGAAAGAACGTGTCGCTGCCAATGACGACGACTCGCGGCACTTGATTCGCGACATTCACGAACCCAAGCACTACAGACAACGGGCGCGGGATCGTGACGACTGCATCGAGCGCAATGTCTCCGCCGAGATCATTTCCCGGGAGGCCGTAGCTGAAGAGGATCGAGTCGTCGCGCACCGGCTGGTAGGTGCTGCTCGTCAGGAAGCTCAGACCGTCGGCCGCAGAGAGGCTGCTGATAAAGAACTTCTCGGTAAAATCGGCGAGCATCCCGAAACCGAGCAACAGGCTGTTCTCGTCGGCATTCGGCATAACCAAGGTATCGTGGACGCTATCCATTCCGGCTGCGGAATTGTGAACCATCGCGGAGCCTGCAGTATGAGTATAGTTGCCCGCGTTCTCAGTTTCGTAGGACTGAACCAGCGTTGGAAAAGTGACCTGAGTCTCCCCCGGCGTGACGGTCTGCACCGGAGCGCCCTTTGGCGACAGCGCACCCATCACAGTATCGTAGCGATAAACATTCACTGGCCCGTTGATATAGCTCGTTCCGAGAAACGACTCGACCCGAAACCCGTTCCACCCGGCGCTGATGTATAGGTACGTGTCGTCAGCCGGTGCTTGGTCGGACGGCGGAACCGTCGTGACGCTCGCACCGGGAGCCATTGGGAATCCGCAAAACGCCAATGGTAGCGCCTGCTCATCGGTGGGGGCGGGGAGCGGCAGATTGATCGTTTTCGTGATCGCCGGCGGAGTGATACGAAGGCCGACTTCCTTGAGCTGCGCGGTGGGGTTTTCCACAGTCGGCTGGACGACAAACCATCCGCGGTCGCCGTTTGAGCTCAGCCAGAAGGGAGTCGGCGAACCTCCGGTGGGAATCTTGTTCACCGCGCTCAACGAGCCATCGGCGTTCACGTTCCAGACATGCAGGTTTTCTTCCTTCGCTTCCGTCAGGTACACGCGGTCGCCCTGCGGGGCGACGGTCAGCCCGACTGGTTCGATGGCGTCCTCGTCGACGGAGGGAAGCTCCACAATCTGAATCGGGTCGCCGGGAACACTGCGCTGAGCGAAGGCTCCCAAGACTTCGCTCGTGTCGAAGACGTAGATATAACCGGAAGGCTGATCGACGTTTCCGTCGCCTCCGTTGATGAGATAAACGAAGCGGCCGTCGGGCGAGAACCCCGGGACGTTCGGATCGCTGCCGGGGCTGAAGTCTGCGAAATCCCAACCATCTGTCGGAGTTACGGTCGAGCCATCGGAAAGGTCAACGATCACAACCCGGTCGCCGGTTTTGCTCTCCGCGCGGGCTGTTGACCCGGTGAACCAGCCGTAGGGCTGGGAAGGGGCGGCGGCGGGCAACAGCATTGCAACCGCGAGGGCAATTGAGTATCCACGCATGGCACTACTCCAAAGTCGAAAAGTAGGATGGCCTTCGGCCAATTTCTTGGTGCAGGGCGAATTTAACCCTTCTCGCGCGCGAAAACGCAAGGTTTTGATGGATCCGAGTGCCACCGAAACCTCTTCAGCTTCCGGGTCAGTTTACTGTCGCCACCGCCTTCGATCTTGTGGTGGCCTATGCCCTCCACAGGGACAGCGAGGACGGGCGATTACTAAACGATGAAGATTGAACTCAAAAATCTCCACAAGAGTTTCGGCAGCAAGAAAGTACTCAACGGGGTCAACCTCACGATCGAGCCGGGCGAGATCACGGTCATTCTTGGCCGTTCGGGCCAGGGTAAGAGTGTGATGCTCAAGCACCTGATTGGATTGGTTGCGCCGGACGAAGGCGAGATCCTGATCGATGGCGTCAACATTGCCAAGCTCTCAGAGCGAGAGTTGTTCCCCTATCGGATGCGTTTCGGAATGATCTTCCAAAACGCCGGATTACTCCAGTCACTGACCGTCGCTCAAAACGTGAGTCTGCCGCTCATCGAGGTGCGTGGCACCGACAGAAGCAAGGTCATGGATCAGGTCCGCGAAAAGCTGAAGATGGTGGACCTGGAAGGTGTTGAGGACCAGGCGGTCACGACCCTCTCCGGCGGTCAGCGCAAGCGAGTCGCCATCGCCCGCGCTCTCGTCCAGAACGCGGACTGCATGCTCTTCGACGAACCCACCGCGGGCCTCGATCCTCCGATCAGCCAGACCGTGGACGACGTGATCCTAAAGGTGAACGAAGAAACCAAGGCCACCGTCATCGTTGTGACCCATGACCTCATCAGCGCGTTTTACGTCGGCCAGAAGATCTACCTTCTGGACAAGGGACGAGTCGTTCACAGCGGGACACCGGAAGATTTCCGAGATACCGACAACGAAGTCGTCAGGGAGTTCTTCCAGCGCGGAGTGACCGTCACGGAGGCGCGGCAGGCATCTCGCAGTCGGGTTTCCGGATTGCAGAAACTTCCAGGGAAATAGGTACATGGGCAGTTGCTCTCCCCTTGCAGACCACTTCGCCGGGGGCTAGGATCGCCAGCACATTCGTAAAACCGACGAGAGGGAGCTTCCGGCAATGAACCCGGGCGCCATCACTAAAAATCTTCAGAAGCTCGGCAATTACCGCCTATCGGAATTGCTGGGGTTTAATGGCGTATTCGCCACGTATCAGGGGCAGGATAGCGAGGGCAAACAGGCCGTCGTCGTCGCCGCGATGCAAGAAAGAATCAAGGATGCCCATCCGTGGGAACACTTCCTCAAGGAAGTAGATCCCTTTCACCAAGGCAGCCCCCAGAAGGTTTGTAAGCCAATCGCGTACGGTCAGGACTTGGGCCACTTCTGGGCGAGCTACGAGTGGCTGAGCGGTTGTCACCTCGGCGAGAACGTACGCAACAATGGCCTCCCACCGATGGCGGAGAGCTTCGAGATTTGCGCCGATCTGGTCGACGCCCTCTCCGAGTTGCACAAGGCCGGAGTGCTCCATCGCATCCTCAACCCTGCCTCGATTTTTCTATCTGAATCGGGGAAACTCCAGATTCTCCACGCCGCTTGGGGACGTATGATCCTCGGCACCAAAGGCGGGCTCCTCAACGACGCCTTTTCCAGTATCCTCCCCTTTGTATCCCCCGAAGTTCTTGATCGGATGGAGGGCGACGAATCGTCAGATGTGTATTCCGTAGGAGCTAACCTGTACTTCCTTCTTACCGGTCAGCCGACATTCTGGCACGACAATTCGGAAGAACTCGCCCGTCAGATTCGCAAGGTTCCAGTGAATCTCAACGACCTCCGGCAGGATCTCAATGGCGACGCTGTCGACATTCTCGAGGAGATGCTCGCGAAGGATCCCGAAGACCGCCCCGTGAATTTTCCCGCGCTGAGCAACCGGCTCCGTGTGCTCTCGAAAGCAGTCCTCGAAGAAGAGGAAAAAAGCGCCGAAGCGGCCCTCGCCGCGAGCTTGGCCTCCGAGACGCCCGCAGCTGTATCTGCTCCCGCTGCGCCGGAAGTCCAAGCTGCGCCAGATGTCGAAGACTACCAGACACCCGACGGATTCGACTCACCTGACCAGCAGAGTTCGGAACAGGTCGCACCTGCGCATGCGCAGTCGGCGGGCCCCGTCGTCCCGATGGGGACACAAGCTTCCTCCGCTGCAGTTCCTCCCCCTGCACCACAAGTGCGCGTGTTCGAGGAAGAAGTCGAAACGGCCAATCAGCGCCGCCAGCGGTACGTTATCATGGGCGTCAGCGGCGGAGTGCTAATCCTGGCACTCATGGCTTGGGGGGCGCTCTCCGCGTATAACTTCCTGACGGCCGAGCCGAAGGAAACCAAAACCGCCGTCGGAATCACTGACCTTGCAAATAACATTCAAGAGCAGCAGCTCAATGCCATGCGCTACTCGGAAATCCGTAGCCGCCTGCGCACGCTTGGCCTGATGACTGCCGGTTACAACAATCGCTTTGGGCGATGGCCCGACTCCATCACGGACCTTGATGAAATGGGCGGGACGAGCAGGATGTACGTCGACCCATGGGACTCTGAAATCGACCTCCGCCAATCATTCCTCGTCTCTGCCGGCGCTGATGGTGCATGGGATAACGACGATGACGTGTGGTATGACGTCGAACTTTCCGAACTCGGCGGTCACGAGCCGGAAATCGAACTGCCAATGGAAAACCCGCTCCTTTGGGGGCAGGGTCAGCGGCTCGAAGATATCATCAAGCAGAGCACGGAGAACCAGGCAGCGATGCAAGACATGATTGATCTTCAACGTCGACAGATCGAAGGCAACTAACGCCCGCCCGTCCCTGCCCGAAATGTTGAATACAAGACCGCTCTCAGGGTACTACCCATTAAGAAGGGAGAGCACAATGATCCGGGCAATGATCGACAGAATTCGCGCCTACCTCGCGGCTACTCGCCAGCGCAACCTCCACACCCCCTACGCCATTCGGAAATCGTTTCGCCAGATCATTCGTCGGCGGCGCAAGGAACTCAACCGCCTCACCTTCCAAGTCGCTGGGCTCACCTCAGCTATCTACATGCTTGAAAACGAACTGAAGCCGCTCAAGGAAGTGAAAGAGAAAGCAGACTCTCACGAGGCACAGAGCTCCGGATGCCGCGCTGCTCAAATAGACGAAGAGATTCGGTGCATGGAATCGCGACTCGAGCGCTGGCGGGCGTCTGCCGACGTTTATACGAGGCGAGCTGACGAACTCGAGTGGGAGCTTCAGACGCTCGCCCGCCGCGAGAAGGAGACGATCGCCGATCTCATCGCCAGTAAGCACCTGCTCGAACTCGGAGCGGTTGGCGACTTGCAGGACAGCGTCGAAGAGTTTCATCGACTCGACGAAATCGAGCAGCACCGCCAGATCGTTCGCGCGCAGGTGGAAGCGGTCAGCAGTTCCTCCGAATACATCGACATGATCATCAACCCGGAAGCCGACAACACCACACGTACCGAAAGTCGCTACCGGGAATTTGACATAGGCTAGCACGCTGGCGGGCGGTCGACTCCGCCCCCAGCGTTGCACTTTTTCGGTGGCTCCATCACGCTCGGGCGGACATCCTGTCCGACATTCTCCTAAGGCATCGGTAATGGAAGATACCCCACTGGCTCCATGGTTTCACGAAATGGCGGAACGGTTTCTGTCGCGGCAAAGCAACGTCTTCCTGTTGACGGGGAACGTCACCGACCAAATCGACGGGCTCGGAGTCACCTGCGACAGCAAGTCCCGCTACGACGGCCAACGGTTTTGCTATCTCGACAAGTACGTCGCCTCGCGTCTGGAAGTACGCGACCGGTTCGTGCTGACGTACAACATCGCGCGCGGGATCAGCTTCAGTCACAATGATCGATTCAACGAACTAAGGAAGTTCTACGCGCAGTACGACGCGGCAGGATACATCGAATCAGAACGCGATCAAAAGAAACGCGCCCAACGCTTTGATCGCTCTATCGTCGAGTCTCAGGTCTACAGCTTCCTCACGCTGAGGTTCCTGGAGGAACTGTGCCTGCTTTCGCGGAAGTACAAGGGCCCGCTGGAAAAAGGGCTTTCGATCATCGTCGAGCACGCGGAAACACTCCTGCCGGATTCCCCACTTTCAAACATGGGCGACGTCGACCGGCAGAAGTTGACCCTCCTGATGGAGTGGTTCACGGAGCCGGACTTTATCGAATCGCATGATCAAGTAATCCTCATCGCGCCGACCATGGCAGGCGTACACGGCGACCTACGTAGGCTTCCCAATGTGACTTCCATAAATGTTCCGCTTCCAGACAGCGAACGTCGACGCGAGTACATTCATTGGATGCACAAACAAACGGGCCGCGAAGTAAAACTGCGTCGCTCTCAGAAGGAACTCTCGGAGCTGACAGCGGGGATGACGCTGCTGACTCTGCGAAACCTGTTCCTGCAAGCCCGCCACGCCGACAGCACACTCGATGAAAAAGACATTTTGGAAGCGCTCAATCGGCTTCTAGTCAGTGAACTCGGCGACAAGATCGAAATGGTGAAGCCGCGTCATACTATGAACGACGTCGTCGGCGCATCCGCGCTAAAGGGCGAACTAGAGCGGATGCGAAAGCTGCTCGAAATGCGCGACCCGTCAATCGCACCTGTAGGCATCTTGGTCGCCGGACCGAATGGCGTCGGTAAAACGTTCATCTTCGAGGCGTGGGCAGCAGAATGCGACCGCATCGTCATCGTGCTCAAGAATCTTCGCAGCATGTACTTCGGCCAAACCGACGAGATTTTCGAGAAGCTGCGCAATGTGCTCGAAGCGCTTGGCAACGTGATCATCTTCATCGATGAAGCAGATACAGTTTTCGCGCGACCGGGCGCGAATACGCACGAAACCGAAGCGCGGTTGTTTGGAAACCTCATTCGTATGATGGGTGATCCGAAAAATCGCGGGCGAATTGTTTGGCTACTCATCACCGCCCGACCCGACAACTTGGCGCCGGACCTCAAGCGTTCGGGTCGCGCGGGGCTGCACATGCCCGTGTTCGACCCCGAAGGCGATGACCGCCGCGCCTATATTGACTTCATCCTGTCGCGCGCCGGCTTCGACCCCAGCAAACTTTCGAACGAAGAACGCAAGGATCTGGAGGAGCAGACCATCCAACTCTCCCCCGCCGAATTCAACGAGCTACTCGTGGAACTCCGGGCTGAGAAGGCATTGCAGGGCGAGCTCCAGTTCGACACCATCATGAACGTCATTGGCAACATGCTCCCCGGACAGATCGCCGGACAGCGCCGCATCCAGACCTTGCAAGCCTACCTCGAATGCTCAAGACGATCCCTCATCCCGCCATCGCTGTCGTCCAAAACCCGCGAAGAAGTCCAACACGAACTCGAAGAACTCCAGCGGAGATTTTGACGGCTGATTTCTCCCGGCTACTCGCCTTCGATTTCGTATTCCTGTAGCTTGCGGTAGAGGGTCTTGCGGCCGAGGGAGAGTGTACGTGCTGCCTTGGCCTTGTTACCGCCGAACTCCTTGAGCGTGGCACGGATCAACTCGCGCTCGGCATCGGCGACGGTCATTCCAACGCGCAGCCGCACGGAGTTCGCAGGCCCCGTATCGTTTCGCACTTCCTCTGGCAGGTTCTTCACCTGAATCTCTTTGCCCGGCGTCAGGATCACCGTGCTTTCGATGATCGTGCGCAGCTGCCGAACGTTGCCGGGCCAGTGGTATCCCTGCAACGCCTGCATTGCCTTTTGATTGATGGAGAGATTCTTACCGTGTTCCTTGTTGAAGTGATTTAGGAAGTGCCCAACGATGAGAGGAATGTCCTCCACCCGATCCCTCAGCCCCGGCAAATCAATGCGGATGACGTTGAGTCGATAGTAGAGGTCCTCGCGAAAACGGCCTTCCTCGACTTCTTTTTTCAGATCGCGGTTCGTCGCAGCGATGACGCGTACGTCGACCTTCACGGGCTTGGTTCCGCCGACGCGCTCGAACTCCTGCTCCTGCAAGACACGAAGGAGCCGCACCTGCAACTCGGGCGTCGTCTCGCCGATTTCGTCGAGGAAGATCGTGCCGCCATTCGCGAGCTCGAAGCGCCCTGCCTTTTGCTTCACTGCTCCGGTGAATGCGCCCTTCTCGTGGCCGAAGAGCTCTGACTCCAGCAGAGTTTGACTCAGCGCGCCGCAGTTGACCGCGATGAACGGCTTGCGTTTGCGAGGGCTGTTGAAGTGGATCGCCTTGGCGATGAGCTCCTTGCCGGTGCCCGTATCGCCCTGGATCAAAACGCTCGCGCGCGTCGGGGCGACTTGACGAATCTTCTCGAAAATACTTTCCATCTGAGGCGAGCGGCCGATGATCGAGTCGAAACCGTAGCGCTCGTTCACTTCCTTGCGGAGCCGCTCGTTTTCCTGCTTCAGCTCTTTCTGGGCGAAGACCCGCTCGACCAGCAAATGAAGCTCGTCGATGTTCACCGGCTTGATCAGGTAGTCAAACGCGCCGTTCTTCATCGCGTCCACCGCCGTCTCCACCGTCCCGTGGCCGGTAAGGATCACAAAGTCCGATTCGGGAAATTCTTCGCGCACATGGGTGAGGAGCTCCATGCCATCCATCTTGGGCATCTTGAGGTCGCTGACGACCAAATCGACGGGCTCCGAGCCGAGGCGTATGAGGGCCTGCTCGCCGTTTTCGGCGAGGGTAATCTCCGCGCCGGTCGATTCGAGAGCCCACTTCAGGCCCTCGCGCGTATTTTTTTCGTCGTCGACGATCATGATAGTGCGTGGCATCGTGCTCTCCCGGAACTGTTTGACACATGAGCCTATTGAGACACACCCATGTGTCAATTGAATACGCATAATCTGCGCCAGACGCCGCCCACACGGCACCGCTTGACTCGCCCGGCACCTCTGCCGCCATAGTTTGGGCGCTATGATTGCCCTTAAACGACATATACCCTACTTCCTCATGATGGTTCTGCTCACTTGCGCATTTTCCGTGGGCTGTGGGGGGAAGCAGGGCTTCGTCTCTCCCTATCCGGAGAAGCCCGCCGAGCGCGCCGCCTTCGCCGTGACCAGCGGCGAGGAACTGCGTCTGGCGCTTCGCGACCGCACTCGATTTCACGATGAACTCTGGGTGAAATCGGACATCAAGATCCGCCAAGAGGGGAAGAAGGGGACAGATTTTTTCAGCGCCCTCGTGGCATTCAAAGCTCCCGCCCAGCTCCGCCTTCGCGGCTCGCGCGCTCCCATCGGCACCGTCTTCGAAGTCCTCCTTGATGGCAACGACGCAGGACTTTACTTCAATCGCGAGAAGCGCCTCTTCATCGGGACAGTCGCTGAACTCTTGGAGAAGGCAGAGATGCTCGGCGGGATGACGCCGATGGACCTAGTCTCGGCGGTCTTCGTCCTCCAAAATCTTCGTGATTGGTATGGTGCTGCGATGACGATGATCGAGCGCGACCTCGGCCAACACTTGCTGATTGGTTCCCGTGTACCGAGCGGCGTTCAATTCCTTTGGCTGGTCCGCAAGGAAGACGGCCTCGTGCGCGAATTGTTGATAAGATCCGCGCAGGGAGACCCGCTCCTAAGAATTAAGTATCAAGAATACAGAATGGTTGGAAACCCCGACCGGTTCGAGGAACCCATGCCGTTCAAGTTTACGATGCACCTCGAAAGCAAAGGACGCTGGAGTCGGACGTTGACGAGTACCGGTTCAACCCGTTGAATCCAGCACTTATTTCGAGAGATTCATGGCCGCGTGCGCGGGAAACCTATCCCCTCAACCAAATGGAGTTTGAAGAGACAGAGTGAGCCGCCGGGCGATTCGCTATCTAGGCCGCAAGTCTGCGCGATATCCGCTACTTGTGCTGACCGTTGTGGCGATTCTAACCATCGTCGCAGGCGGCGCTGCATTTGAACGGCTCGAACTGGAGCTAGACGTCGCGGCGCTGCTGCCCGAAGAATCGGAAGTTGCCCAAGACGCCGCGCGCGCCTGGGAGGACTTCGGTGGCTACGACTTCATGCTCTGCGTCCTCGAAGTTAAGGACTCCGCCCCGCCAGCGATTCGCGACAACCCCTCCGAGTATCTAAAGGGCATCTCCCGCGAAGTGCGCGATGCGCTCTCCGACCGCCGATTCTTCAATCAGATTACCTCCGAATTGAATCAAAATGATCTCGGGCTCGGAGGCAATGACGCTGCGCTCGTTTCACTTCTCACCGACAAAAATTTTGGACGCCTCGAGGAGACGCTCCTGCGCGAAGGCCTCGACAACTCCTTTGCGCAATTCATTTCCAGCCTCGGCGACGAGGTAACCACACCCGCCCTCGCTGCGAGGCAAAACGATCCCTTCGGACTTGATAGCATTCTTTCCTCCGCCGGACGAGTTGTGCGCGGCCCCCTCAAAGTAAACGCCAAAGAACGCTACTTCATTTCTGAAGACGGCGAGATGATGCTGCTTCTCCTTTGGCCATCGGTTCCCTTTACAAAAATCGATGTCGGCAGAAGATTGAATCAGTTTTTGCAAGATACCAAAAAGGGACTCTACATTAGAAACCCCGATTGGCATCGCTCATTAGATATCAGGTTCACCGGACAGCACGTGGAAGCAGCCGAAGGCGCCGAATCCGTTCGCAACAACCTCTATGAAACATCGATCGTGAGCATGATCGCCGTGCTGGTTCTGTTCTTCGTAGCCTTCCGGCAACCTGAAGCGCTCTTGTTTGTTGCCGTACCACTTCTGGTCGGCGTGATTTGGACCCTCGGATTCGCGAGTCTATTCGTACACCGAGTCACTCAAATCACCCTTTCCTTCGCGGCGATTATCATCGGATTGGGAATTGATTTCTCGATCCATCTCTACAACCGATACCTCGAATCGTATCGAAACGGGGCGACGGTCCCCGAAGCACTGGAAACAGCGATCTGGCACACAGGCCCGACGATTGTAGCGGGCGGGTTGACGACATGCTTCGCATTTTTTGCGATGTGGACGACACACTTTCAAGGCTTTCAGGAACTCGGCATGTTCGGCGGCATCGGCATTATCATGTGCCTGCTCGCCGTCGCGCTTACTCTACCGCCGCTGATGGTCATCAGCTCCGGATTCACGAAACGATCTAACGGGCCGCTGGCGAGTCTCGGCCTCAAGAAGGTCACATTCACTGTTCTTAACTATCCCCGAATCACAGTCGCGTGTGGGCTGTGCATCGCGACGTGGCTCGGTTGGTACGCGACACATGCCGGCTTCGACGAGGACTTCAGAAACCTTCAACAACCAAGCGATCAATACAACAACCTCGTCGAGCGCATCGACAGGCACTTCAAGACCCCTGACAATCAAGTGCTGATTATTGTAGAAGCGGACGATCTCGAGACTGCTCTCGAAGCCAACGACCGAATCTACCGAAACATAGAAGCAACCGATGGTGTCTACGACATCATCGCAATCGATTCACTCCGAAACATTAACCCTTCATCAAGTTCACAGGCTGCGAATCTAAACCGATTTGCCAATATCCCCATCAACGTTATCGAGAATAGGCTCAATACAAAGGCATCGACCAATTCATCAATACCCGATAACTACTTCGAACCATTCATCGCACGAATGCGTGAAAAGCAAGATGTAGTCAATCTAGCTATTGAACAAAATGAGCCGCTCCTCGGGCGGGGGCGCGTAGACAACCCCGTGTTCCTTAGGCTCATTCAGAGCCTGGTGAAGCGAGAGGAACAAACAGGCAAGTACCGCATCGTCACACAGGTCTTTCCCGCCAAGGGCCTTTGGGACGAAGCCGTCCCTGAACCATTCATCGAAGCGGTCGAGGCGGGTGTGGACATCCCGGTCACTATCCATGGTAACGCGATCCTCAATCAAACGCTGGAGGGCCTTATCGTAAAGGACTTGGCGATGTTAACCGTTGCGACGTTCTTCATCATTGTCCTCTATCTGTCGTTCTACTTCTGGAGTGTTCCGAAAGCACTCCTAGCGATGGTTCCTGTATCTTTCGCGCTGATTTGCCTACTAGGTGTGATCTCGCTACTGGGAATCAGATTGAACTATCTAAATGTCATTGCGATACCAATGATAGTAGGTATTGGAGTCGATTCGGCCATCCACTTGATGGGGCGCTTCTATGAGAATGATCAACACAACATGCGCCTCGCGGTAGAACGGACTGGGCGTGCCATCGTGATTACCGGGCACACATCGATCTTTGGATTCGGATCACTCAGCGTCGCCTCTTTCCAAGGAATTCGCGAAATCGGCCTCCTTGCGATCATTGGCATTTTCTGTACGCTCTTTGCATCGCTCCTGTTACTACCCGCGATCCTTCGTCTGGCAGATCCATACTATCGCTATACCGGCGGGCCGGGTGACGAGATTGGATAGTCGCTACGATGTAGTGGTCGTGGGAGGTGGACACGCAGGAGTGGAGGCGGCACACGCCGCAGCGCGCCTCGGGCAAAAAACACTTCTGCTGACCATGGACGCCGCGGCAGTTGGCCGAATGTCTTGCAATCCTGCCATGGGAGGACTGGGCAAGGGCCATGTTGTGCGAGAAATCGATGCACTCGGCGGCATTATCGGACGCGCCACCGATGCCTCAGGTATACAGTTCCGCATGCTCAATCGTCGCAAGGGCCCAGCAGTACAAGCTCCCCGCGTCCAATGCGACAAAGATCAATACTCCCACTGGATCGCGAACCATCTTTCCTTAGTTGAAAACCTCTTCGTCGGTAGTGGAACCGCTTCACGAATCTTGAAAACGAACAATTCAATAGTAGGTATCGAAACTGAGGATGGAAGTACGATCCATTGTAAATCCTTAATCCTAACCACGGGTACATTCCTGGATAGTGTCATGCACTGTGGCATGGACAAAACGCAAGGCGGGCGAGTGGGAGAACGAAGCGCCAATGATCTGTCGAAAAGCTTTAGGGAGTTTGGACTCGAAATCGGACGTCTTAAAACCGGCACTCCATGTCGTCTCCTCAAGGACAGTATCGACTTCTCCAAGTGTGAGATTCAACCCGGCGACGAACCACCTCCACGAATGAGTTTTTGGACGAACGCCATCGATTGCGAACAGGTTCCTTGCTATCTCACATGGACCAATGCCGCCACACACGACATCATCGCTAACAACCTCGACAAATCGCCGATGTACCTCGGAGAAATCGAAGGTATCGGGCCGCGCTATTGCCCCTCGATTGAGGACAAAGTGGTTCGATTCAGGGAGAAAAATACTCACCAAATTTTCTTAGAGCCAGAAACACGCTATGGGAATACGATCTATCCAAACGGGGTCTCGACAAGCCTACCCGCAGATGTTCAGGAACAGTTTATTCGATCAATTCCTGGACTGGAGGCGGCCGAGTTCGTCAGGTACGGATACGCTGTCGAATACACTTATGTACTCCCCCGCCAATTGCATCATACCCTAGAAGTCAAGGACGTGACAAATCTCTATCTCGCCGGTCAAATCAACGGAACGTCGGGTTACGAAGAAGCTGCCGGGCAAGGCTTTGTGGCAGGCATCAACGCTGCATTCAAGAACATGGGCGAAGAACCGTTCACACTTCGCAGGGACGAATCATACATCGCTGTGATGATTGATGACCTGGTGACCAAGGATCACCGCGAACCGTATCGCCTGTTTACGAGCCGAGCGGAGTTCAGGCTTTTACTACGGGCAGACAACGCGGACCTTCGGCTACTAGAGTACTCGAAACGACTCGGCCTGTTAACGACCTCTCAAATCAACAGTATTGAATCGACAAGCAGGCAGCTGCAGAGTGCACTGACATTTGTCCAGCGCGAACCTCTACGCCCCAGTGAGATCGATTGGAAGTATGCAACGACACTTGGTGCCGAGAGACCCGATAAATCACTCTCGATATCTCAATACCTTGCCCGGCCAGAAATGAACATCGACATTTTGCGCGAGATGCTACCCAACTTGAATGAAATGTCGGATTCGCCGCGTGTCTGGGAACTACTTGAGAAGGAAGTGAAATACGAAGGCTACATCGCCAAACAGAAAGCGTTGGTTGATCGAGCGATTGAGATGGAAGACGTACGACTTCCAGCAACGATGGCCTATGAAACCATAACCGCCCTTCGCAACGAAGCGCGTATCGTTCTCAGTAAATTCCGCCCGGATACGCTCGGCGCCGCAAGCAGGCTCGCAGGCGTCAATCCAGCGGACATATCGGTACTAATGATTCAGTTGAACAAGAAACCCGATCGACAGTAATCAACCAAGAGCATCTCGATACATCGAACCGATTCTCTTCTCTACGATCTCCCAAGTCAGATTATTTGCAATAAAAGAACGCCCCTTCTCACCGATTTCTGCTTTGGGAATGGCCAGCATTTTTCTCATTCCTTCTGCGATGCTATCGGTGCTTCGAGCAACCAAACAGCCACCGCCACTCTCCTCTACATAAGCACTAGAATCAACCTCTTTGGTAGTAACAACCGGCAATCCGTGGCTCATTGCTTCTGTTACAACTACACCGAAATTCTCATGGCGCGATGGCAGGACAAGCATCCGCGACTGGCGCAACAGGGCCGCCTTCTTCTTACCATCCACATGACCTACGAACTGCACCGAACGACCCGGCAACCGATGGGCCATGGTACGACATTCGCTCTCCATTCCTGCATCTGAACCGGCCATTATCAATCGCAGTTCAGGGTGTTCAGGTAGCAATCTCTCAAACGCTCGTAGGACGAGGTCTGGGTTCTTCTTTGCATGCAATCTCGATAGGTATAGAATGATGGGACGCTCACCATCCGTTGTGACTAGTGATTCAGGAAATGATACCCCATGAGGTATCGCCACGACGTTCACCAAAGGCAACTGTGCACTAAGTTCATCCGCCTCCGATTGAGAGGTCGCATGGACAAATGATGCGTTACAAAGATCTCTCTTTACCACTCGGTTGTACAGCCACGTCTTTCCAACGCTATTCTTGGAATCTATACACCATTCATTGAGTCCCCCGGCGGGTCTCATCACGTACGGCATTGCGTGCCGATTACACAGCGCAGCCGCCTTCATAGTAACATGGCTGAACAAACCATGAATGTGGACGACATCAACCGGTCGGCCCGAATCTGTCAGGATACGTTTAAGTTGAGATGTCGTCTCTCGCGAATACCGGTACCTGCGCAGAACGCCTCGCCTTCCGAAACCACGGCAGGCTATCAACCCGATGTCCTTCAATTCCTCTGTGAGATACAGCTCATTCAACCATTCACGACGTTGTTTCCACGGATCGGCAGACTGAACATCCGTGCACAATACATTCACACAATGACCAGCGTTGACCTGAGCTGCCATCAGCCCTCGAAGAGAACTCACCGGTCCACCCGACCTTGGGTCCATGCTATGAATCACATGCAGAATTCTCATCTCAGACGCGACCTTGTTGGCCTTATCACCCTTGGTTGACTACTATACATAATACCGACTGCGTATAAGTGCCTCAAATACGCCAACTGAATTCCAGTCATCGCAGCCCCCCAAAAGGCCAACGACTTAACACTCAAGATCGCAGATAGGAGCCAAACCCCTAGCCAGAATTTGTACTGTACTCCTATCCAACCAGAATGATTTGCACAGATTTCTTTCCACAGAAACATCGTGACACTGACTGTGAACCATATCCAGATTCCAGTTCCTACAATTCCAGTACGCGCCATGAACGCCGCAGGTGTTGAGTGAATGTGATGACGAGTACGGCCTTCTCGTGCG
>JAUIJJ010000032.1 GCA_030431385.1 bacterium
GCTCGGCGCTTCGGCGCTCTATGCGATCTGCGCGGCGATCCGACTCGCCCGGTTTAACGTGCAGGCCGATACGGCAGAGAAACGGCACTTCGTCGGGTTGCCGACCCCAGGCGCCGCCGGAGCGGTGGTCACTGCATTCCTTTCCGTGGACTGGCTGAGTAAGTTTCCGCCGATGCAGGACATTTTCGACACCCGGGAAGTCACGCTGTTTCTCCATCGATCGATCCTGCTACTGATGGTCGCGCTCGCGCTGCTGATGGTGAGCGAGGTGCAGTTCGCCAAGCTGCGCAACATGCTCCGGTTCCGAGACAAGCCGTTCAACATTCTCGTATACTTCATTCTTATCGCGTGCGCGCTGATCGTCTTCGCCGAGGCAATCGAAGTGATCCTGTTCGGCACGTTCATCGTCTACGTTGTCGGCATGGTTGTCGCCCACGCGAGACGACGATGGAAAAAGCTGGGCGAACCGAAGCATGCGGTCGCGCAGACCTCGCCGGAAAGCTAGCCATGAAAATTCGCCGCAAGAACCGCACGCCGCAGTCGCTCCGCGAGTCGCCGCGCGAGCGCCCTCCGTCGCCTGCCCGCAGGGTCGCGCTCGACGCCTTGGTACAGGGTCTCTCGCCCAAAACCAAGGGCGTCGACGTCGTTCTCGATGCGGCGCGGGTGGAGGGAACGATCGACGCCAGAGACCTCGCCTTGGCTCAGGAAATCGCCTATGGTGTGTGCCGCCATCGACGGTGGCTCGAACAAATCCTCAACAGATTCCTCCACAAGCCGCTCCCGGCCGGCGCCGCCAAGGTCCACGAGGCGCTCCTTATGGGCATCTACCAGGCGATTTTTCTCGACCGAGTCCCGATGCACGCAATCGTGGACGAGACCGTGCGCCTCGTCCGCGTTTCACGCACGGAGAAGGGGTACCACGGCCTCGCCAACGCGATCATGCGCAAGGTGGCCGATCAACCCCGCGAAGCGCTCGTGCCCGGCGAAGGCATCCCGTGGCCGGTGCGGCTCAGCATCCCCGATTGGATCGCCAGCGAGGCGGGACACGTGCTCGCCGGGGAAGGGCCGGAGAAGCTGTTCGAAGCGATGAATCAACCGGCGCCGCTGCACCTGCGGATCACCGGCGGCATCGACGAGGAAAAACTGAAAGAATTCGAAGATCGCTTTCGCGGCGAAGTTGTTGATCAGGCAGGGGCCGTTCCGGAGATTGATCGAGGCGGAATGCTCAGCGAAAGCCTCCATGTCCGCGGGCGTGGGTTTGTGCCGTCGGATTTGCCGTCGTTCCGCCAAGGCCTCATCACCGTGGAGGACGAGGCGGCGCAACTGACCGGGTGGCTGAGTGGGGTGAAACCCGGCGACTCGGTGCTCGATCTGTGTGCCTCGCCCGGGGGGAAGACTTCCCACATCGCGGACCTGATGAACCGCACGGGTCGGCTGCTGGCGACTGACATTTCCGACGCCAAGCTCGAACGGTTACGCGAAACTCTGACGAGGCTTCAGCTTGGCGAGTTCGTCGAGACGCGGCTCGCCAGCGACATCGCTGGGGAGCAATTCGACGTCGTGCTCGTCGATGCGCCGTGCAGTGGACTGGGAACCTTGAGGCGGCATCCCGAAATCCGGTGGCGTCGCGAGCCAAAGGACCTCAAGAACCTCGCCAAGCAGCAGGGCAAGCTACTCCGCCAAGCCGCCGGCCACGTCCGCCCGGGCGGTGTTCTGGTTTATAGTGTGTGTACCTTTACGCAGGTAGAAACTGATCTCGCCGCAGACAGATTTCTTCAAGGGAACGGCGAGTTCTCGGCTCTGGACGCTCCGGAAGGTCTGCCGTTCATCGAGCCGCCCTTGAGGGCCGGGCCCGGAAGATGGCGCGTGTGGCCTCATCGAAACGATGGCGACGCGTTTTTCATCGCAAGGTTAATTCGAAAAGCTTAGGGCGCGGCGATCGCTCTACTGCTCAGCCGAGGCGGCGGCGCGGCCTGCGAGGTAGCCCGTCGCCCACGCCCATTGAAAGTTAAACCCGCCGATTCTGCCGTCCACATCTAACACTTCTCCGCACAGGAACAACCCGGGGACGATTCGCGATTCGAAGGTCTTGGGATTGATCTCGCGAAGATCGACTCCACCGGCCGTTGTCTCTGCGAAAGACCAACCGCGATCCTGATTCACATTCAGAGGCAGCGCGAAAAGATGCCTTGCGAGTCCCAGCCTTTGATCGCGCTTGAGCGCGGCGAGAGTCGTGTGCCCATCGGTAAGGGCTGCCACAATGCGTTCTGGATACAATTCGAGAAGCTGATTGCTCACAAGTTTCTTCGGGTTGGTACGTATCTTTTCCTGCAACCACTGATCCGCGGATTCCATGGTTGGAAACTGCGGATGCCCCATTGTCACGATTCCGCGCTCCTTGGTTTCAAGGCGGTGCCTGAGAACGTGACGGGAGATATTCATTGGTGTCGGGCCGCTGACTCCAAAGTGTGTAAATACCATCGAGCCGGTCTCTTCGTATAACTTTCTCCCCGAGTTGGTTGAAAGTGTCAGGCGTGCATTTAGTGTGATGCCCGCAAAGTCCGCAAAATTCCCTCCGGCTCCTTCGCCCTTTAACAGTACCAATGGAGCCAACGCCGGAGTCGTCGGGATGATCGTATGCCCGAGTTGCTCCAGCCACTTTAACCCGGCGCCATCGCTCCCGGATTTCGGAAGCGATTTGCCACCGGTAGCGACTATCAGGCGCCTGGCGCAGAATTCATTGTCACTGGAATGCACACTGAAACTTTCACCATTGGGCGTGATCGACTCGATTCGGGTGCCACTGATCAGTTCAACGCCGAGTTGCCGGGAGCGATTGAGAAGCGCGTTGAGAACTGTCGCTGCTTTGTCGGTAACGGGAAAGTACTTACCGGTGGCTTCGAGCTTCAATTGAACGCCGAGCCTTGCCATCCAATCTATCGTCTGGTGTTCATCGAAAGACTTGAGGACTCGGCGCACAATGGTGGAAGCACCGCCGAAGTAATCGTTGGTGGTTACTTTCTTGTTGGTGACATTACACCTTCCGCCACCGCTAACGAGGATCTTTGCGCCGGGTTTTCGCGCGCCTTCAACGAGGATGATTCGTTGGTCGTCGGTGGCAGCTTGTGCGGCGAAAATCGATGCAGTCAATCCGGCCGCACCGGCGCCAATAATGAGTAGGTCACAGGAGATCATCTTAAAAAAGACGACACCCCGCCGTTGGGCGGGGTGTCGAGTCCTACGTAGTGTTTAATGGTTGGTCGTGGACCTTACTTCGCGTTCTTGTACCACTTGCTGACTGTCTGGTAGGAGGTCTTGAGCTTGTGGTTGCGAAGGATCGCGCGCTGTGTTTCGGCGACTGATTCACCGCTCTTCTTGCAGGCGGAAACGGTTGCCAAAACTTCAGGCGTGAGCTTTGAACGTCCACCGCGCTTGCCGGTTGACTTCTTAGCGGTAGTGGCTTTTGCGCCGGGCTTGCGACCCGGCTTGCGACCGCGCTTCTTCGGTGCGGGCTTGGTGGCTGTTGCCGTTTCCGCTGCCGCAGCGGCGGGCTTACGGCCGGGCTTGCGACCAGGCTTGCGGCCTGGCTTACGTCCCGGCTTGCGACCACGCTTCTTCGGTGCGGCTGCGGCCGGTGCAGCTGAAGCACTGCCCTTTTCACCGACGGCTGCTTTCAGCTCATCATAGTGATAAACTGGAATCATTGCCTTGTCGGGGTTTTCGGCGAGAACTTTCGCGGCTCTCTCAACAGCGGCTGTTACACGAAATTTCCATACAACGCTGCCGCCATCTTTGTCGCGACCCAAGTATGCTTTCGAATCCGATGAGTATACATACATCGCATCCTGAATGTTCATAGCTTGGTAATATTGGACTGAAACCAGCCCTGCTTTTCTAGCCATGATTGACTCCTTCTGGAAGTGTTGACTCTCTACAGGCAATCGAGATGCGTTAATTAACCTTAGCTATTGCGTGCCCATGCAAGGGTAAATTGAAGAATATACGCCGAAACAGCGACTTTTTATGCGATTAGTAGGTATATACACTCACGAACAGCCCTTAATGCAGTAATTGATAGTTAAAAACCGCACACCATTCAATAACCCCTTTGAATATCAATACTCGTAATGTGACTATCGTTTCTGTGTATTGAGGTCAGCAATTCCGCCAAAGCAGTTAACCGGAGTCGCTCGTCATCAGAGGTCAATCCACCTCGGTGGGGACTCATCACCAGGTTGTCCAATTCATGAAAAGGGAACCTCGATGGGCGCTGGGTCTTCGGCTCGCCATCGCGATAACTGGGATACTGCCACCACACGTCCAATCCGGCGCCATCGATCACATTGTTTTTCAAAGCTAGATAGAGCGCCTCTTCGTCGATGATGGGCCCGCGCCCAACATTTACTACCAAGGCCGGTCTTTGAAGCATCGCCAACTCGGTTTCTGTGATCATCCCGCGCGTGTCTTCGGTCTCGGGGCAGCAAACAACCAGAAAGTTCGACTGAGGTAGCAACTCATGCAGTTTATCGGGAGTCGCCAGTTTGATTCCCTCCGGGGCAGTACCAACTGTCCGTTTGATGCCCGTGACATTCATCCCCATCGCTCGACAGGCAACGCCGATTCGCGAGCCGATCTCACCATAACCAATGATCAGCACCGACTTTCCATCTAATAGAATTGCCGACCGATCATGCCACATTCTCGCGGGCCATCCGTTCTCTCGGAAGTCGCGATTGCGCGGTATCTGAACTTTTGCAGCGGAGAACAGTAGCGAGAGCGCCATCTCCGCAGTCGAGGATGCGTTGTGATGAAGATTGTAGACTTCGATCTCCGGGCGGTCGCGCAAACACTCGCGCGTCGAGGGCGGAATACCTGCAAAGGGAACGATGACCTTCTTCGTGCCTGAGAACTCGGCGAGCCGTTGGTCGGAGATTCCACCAGTTACGAGTATCTCAAACGATGGCTTGGCTGGAGGCTCCTTCTCGAAAGTGACACTCATTCCCTGGGGCAGTTGATCAAGGAAGAATTCTTTCCAATCGGGCTCAATTTCTCTCGGGTACCAGACTTTCATCATAGCGCGATCACTCCTGCGGGTTTCCATTTTTCATGGGGTCATCGAGCCATTAGCGCAATTGATGAAATCCCGCCAGCGTCGGGTAACCGCCCCTTGCATGAAATAGCTGGAACTTTCCTTGCATGTAGCGATGTCCAACGGGTAGCTTTCAATCAACCCGGCAGGCACTATTCGCCGGGCGAGGAGGAAATGTGATGGGTGATCTGGAACGGAAGATATCGGCGGTCAAGCGACGCATGCGCCTATTCCGCGTGCTCGACTGGGCGCTTTGGGCGATGCTCTTCGGATTGGTGCTTTCTGCCCTCGCGGTCGTCGCGCTCCGTCTCTTTCCCAACTCGATTGATCCGCTCATCTTGAGCGCGGCGATCACCGGCGGTCTCGTGCTGGTGGCCGTCATCGCGGCGTGTGCGAAACGCCTGACCAAGTTCGAGGCCGCTCAACACGCCGACTCCAAGCTAGGCCTCAACGAGCGCCTCTCCTCAGCGCTGCTCCTCCACGAGGAAGGCAATGAGGCCCCCGCGTTGACAGCTCTCGAGGCAGACGCCGCGCGCTACGCCTCGCAGATCCAGCCCGGCAAGGACTTCCGCTATCGCACGCCACCCCACGCCAAGCACGTCATCTGGCCGCTGGCGGCGATTTTTGCGGTCTACTTTCTCATGCCTCAGTTCGACATCTTCGCGGGCGATCAGGCTCATGCCAAGGAAGTCGCCAAAAAGACCGAAATGATTCCCGAGGAAGTCGCGAAGGAAGAAGCCCGGCGGATGCGCGAGCTTGCCAAAAAGGCCGAAGCCACCGAGGAAGAACTCGGCGACGCCAAGGACCTCAATCTTGCCGAGCGACTCGAGCGCCTTTCCCGCGATCTGGAACTGAACAAAAAAAACAAGAACGAGATGGTCGCCGAAATGTCGCGGCTCAATGACGATATCTCCCTTCGTAAGAAGGACATTACGCGCAAGACCCAGCCCTTTAAGCAGATCAAGGGTCTCCAAAACTCCGACAAGACGCGCGACATTCAGAAGAACCTCAAAGAGCAGGACTTCCGCGAGGCTGAGCAGAAGATGAAGGACCTCGCTCAGATGTTCCAGAACAAGGATCTGTCTTCGGAAGAGATGCAGCAGGTCGCCGACGAAATGAAGAATCTGGCCGACGAGGTGAAGGAAAACAAGTCGCTGAGTGACGCCCTCGACAAAGCCGCCGACGCCGTTGAAAACGCCGCAGAGAAAAAGAAGAAGCAGGAAGAAGATCAGGGCAGCGATCAACAACAGCAACAGCAGGGTGGACAGGACCAGCAGCAATCGCAGCAAAGCAACGATCAGGGCCAACAGCAATCAGGCCAGCAAAGCCAGCAGGGCGACCAGCAGCAGCCCAACCAGCAAAACGGCGGGCAGCAGAACCAGCAGGGCCAATCCTCTCAGCCACAGCAGCAGCAGGCAAAGCAAGACGCCGCCGCCGCCGTGCAGCAGGCCGCCCAGCAAATGGGCGACATGCAGCAGATGATGGACCAAATGCAGCAGCTCAGCCAGCTGCAAAACTCCCTCAATCAGAGCCAGCAGCAGTGCATGAACCCACAGGCAGGCGCCGGAGGCCAGCAGCGCGGAGAAGGCCAGGGCGGTCAGCAGCCATCCCAAGGTCAGCAACCCTCCCCCGGGGCCGGACAACAGCCCCAGAGCAACGGCATGCAGCCTGGCGCCGGTCAAGGCCAGCAGGAGGGCGGTGGCGGCAGCAGCGATTGGCAGCAGGGCGACAACCAACGAGAGGGAGAAGGCAGCGGTGGCCCGGGACAGGGCAACGGCGGCAGCCCACCTGATAGCGGCTCGATGGCCATGGGCTTCGAGGATGTCTTTATCCCCGGGCAGAAGAACGACGGCGAGATTATCGCCGTATTCGAGATCGACGCGCCAGCCTCCACCGGCGAATCCAACATCGACTACTCACGCGTGCCGACGGCCTACAAGCAACAGGCAGCCGACACCATGAACAACGGCGAGATTCCCGCCGGCTACCGCAACGCAGTGAAGGATTACTTCCAATCGATCAACTTCGAATCGGAAGAGGAATAGGACTTTTGCGGCGAGGTGGCGCGGAAATCGCGCTCCCAAGCCGAAGCGTGACCGCCCGCGGGGGGAAATCGCCGAACTTTACCGGTGAATTGCATTGCCCGCCACGAGCCTTGGAATGAAACATCTGCGCGGAGAATCATCCGGCTGGAAAACCTATGCGACTTAAGTGCTCATTTTGCGGACGTGACCAACACCAGGTCAAAACACTGTTCAAGGGTCTCACCAACAAGGAGACCCTCGGAAGTGTGTATATTTGCGACGAATGTGTCTCGACGTGCTTTGATCGGCTCAAGCGTGACGAACTCACACGCGTGGAGCAGGACAGCTCCGAGGGCCTCAAGCGCCTTCCCACTCCCCACGAGATCAAGGAAGAGCTGGACCGCTACGTCGTCTCTCAGGACAAGACGAAGCGCGTCCTCGCCGTCGCCGTCCATAACCACTATAAACGAATCTTCCACAACCTGAAGGAAGAGGACGTCGAGCTTCAGAAGTCCAACATTCTGATGATCGGCCCGACCGGCTGCGGCAAGACACTGATGGCGCAGACCTTGGCGCGCATCCTCGACGTGCCCTTCGCCATCGCGGATGCGACCTCGCTGACGCAGGCTGGCTACGTCGGCGAAGACGTGGAGAACATCCTCCTGCGTCTCCTTCAGGCGGCCAATGGCGACGTTGACCGCGCCCAGCGCGGCATCGTCTATGTCGACGAAATTGATAAGATTGCAAAGACCTCGCACAACGTCTCGATCACACGGGACGTCAGCGGCGAAGGCGTGCAGCAATCGTTGCTGAAGATTCTGGAAGGAACGGTGGCGAACGTGCCTCCGACCGGAGGGCGCAAGCACCCGCATCAGGAATACATCCGCATCGATACGACGAACATCCTGTTCATCGCTGGCGGCGCCTTTAACGGCCTCGCGGACATTATTCGCCAGCGCATCCAGCAGCGCACCATGGGCTTCGGCGCAGAGATCGCCAGTCAGAACAGCGACCAGAACATCGGCGAAATCCTCGTCCGGTGCGAGTATCGCGACCTGCTCAAGTTTGGGCTCATCCCCGAATTCGTCGGCAGGTTCCCCGTCCTCACCACGCTCGACGAGTTGGGCGAAGACGAGTTGATCAACATTCTCACTGAGCCTCGCAACGCGCTCACCCGTCAGTACGAGAAGCTCTTCGAGATTGATGGCGTTGCCTTGCACATCGACGAGGAAGCGCTGCGGACCGTCGCGCGCAAAGCGATCAAGCTCAAGACCGGTGCCCGCGGGCTCCGCGCCATCATGGAAAACGCGATGCTCGACATCCAATTCGACCTGCCGACCAAGTCGCTCACCCATAGCGAGTGCCGCATCACCGAAGCGGTCATCAACGGCGACGCAGAAGCCGAGTTCATCGAGCGCGAAGATAAAGAGTCTGCCTAGTCAACGCGACTAAGAGGAACGCAATCCACCCCCGCTTCGGCTAAGCCCCGACGCGGGGGTTTTCATTCTCAAGGCTCGGTGGTATGCTCTCTTCTTTGCCGCAGGTGGATGGGGATGAATGCGTGTCTATTCCCTGAGCCAATCGATCTGGGCGGGATTGTTTCGGATCGCGTCTTCGAGAGGTGTCTCGGAGGGGTGAGCGAGTTGAATCGAGAGCGAGTTTGCGCCAGTGCGCAATGCGGTCGCCCAATGGGAGAAGTCGCCCGTCTCGCTTTCTCCCTCTCTGAGTCCCACAAATCGGCAGTCGTGAATCATTCCCACTCTGTGAAGGACCGCCTCGCGAAAGAGCGTGGGCGGGAAGAGGAGCTGCGTATCGGGCGGGAGCGCGGCTACTTCCGGGGCGACCGTGATCTGCAGTAGGTGCAGCCGCGCCTGATCGGCCCGGGCAAGGGCCCGGTAGCCGAACCACGCCCTCGTGAGGCGCCGGCACTCGCCTTCCCAAACCACGTCGCCAAAGTGATCCTGCAATGCCGCCATGACCGCGCGACGGGTGTCCCCTTCGATCCGAAAGGCAACACGCCCGCCCAGCAGGGCGGCGTTGAGCCGCAAAATATGCAAGAGCCGGGCAGTGTTGCCCGGCTCTTGAGGTCTTCTGTTATCGCTGTTCAAGGGTGGGGTTAGTCGCTACGAGCCTTGGAGATTGGTGATGTGCTTCTGCGCGCGGTCGATGTGCTTCTGATCGGAATTGCGCTCGCTGATCTCCAGAACCTTCTTCCACTGCTCGATTGCCTTCGGGTGCCAGGTCGGGACCTTTTCGTAAACAATCGCGAGGTTATTGTGGGCGGGAAGGTAGTCGGGGTTGATTTCCAAGGCGCTGATGTAGCACTTCGACGCTGCTTCGTAGTCGCTGCGGCGCATGTGTTCGACGGCCTCGCGGCAGAGCTTATCGATCTTCTCTTTCGGTGTGCCCGCGTCGCCAGAGGACCCGGCCGATGCGGCGGGACGTGAAGACGGCATCGCAGGCCCGGCGCCGGTGCTCGGCGACGAGGAGGCCATGTTCGCCGCGCTCTTTTCGTTTTCCGGCTTGGCGAGCGACGAAACGACAGAATCAGCATCAGCACCGGTGATGATGTCGAAGATCGAATCGAGCTTCGAGACCATAAGGATGTCGCTGACCTGACGGCTCGGGTTGAGGAGCGCGAGCCTCGCCTGGTTCTTGTTCCTTGCCGAGACCTTGATACCGACAAGCGCGCCGAGGCCCGCACTGTCGATGAAGTCCACGCCACTCAGGTCGAGATTGACCTGACTGATACCGGGCTGAATCGCCGGCAGGATCGTGGACTTAAGCCGGTCGCACTCGTCGAGCACAATGCGCCCGCTCAGTACAACCAGCATGTTCTTGTTGGCCTCGTAGATCTTGATCTCCATAGCGTCTTTATCCGCCTAAGCCCAATTGATTTCGCAGGAGCCCCGGGGGGCTGCCTTAGTTCGACGGTGTGGCCGTCGCTGGCGCTTCCGCGCTGTCGGTGTCGTCTTGAAATGCTTCTTCGATGATGGTGGCGCGCTTGTTTTCGATCGTCACATAGCCGTCTGATTCGGCAAGGTCCATCGCACCGGTTTTCACGACGATCTCGCGCAATTCGTTCCGCGCTTCATCCTTCTTTTCCCGAATGAAGTTCTCGGTGAGAAGCAGCATGTCCTTGCCTGCCTTATTCTTGCCCAACTTGTTAACCGTCACGAAGGTTACGACATTGAACCATGCGTAGGCGAAAATCTTGCCTTCTTCGTTGGTCTGACGGAGGCGCAGTTTGTCGAGCTCATAGGGCGCACTCTCGTTTGCCAGCTCGTAGAGATACCCCATCGCATCGGCGTTGTTGGCCTTGAAAACCATCTCAATGGGCATCGCCCCGCCAATCGGCGGCTCTTTCGTGTCTTTCTTCGGGGAGCGGCCACCGGGGTTATTGCCGGGGTAATCGTTGAATCCCCCGTCATTGGGGTCCCATTGATTCTGCTTCTGTTCTGGCTGCTTGTTCGCTTCGGCAGGATCCACGTAGAAGAGGTCCAGTTTGCCATGAGCGATCACGCGGTAGATTTCCTCGATACGGTCCTTCTTGGCAGTCTCGAGCATGTCCTGCATCGCGCGAATCTGACGGTAGCCGTAGTACATAACCTCGCCGCCGGACTCGTCCTTCGGCCACTCCATCTGGAAGAGGTCGTACATCTGCTTGCGGCGCTGACCGATGTCAGGGGTGTTCCAGAACTCGTCAGGAAGTGCCTGCATCACGATATCGATGCGGTTGATCGTGTAGATCGTGCCGACCACTGAACCGTAGGTTTCAGCAAGTCGCTCTCGCTCGTTGAGGTCCATGCCGAGGCGAAGGAGCTGGCGACGATAGCCTTCGACTCTGGCCGGATAGGCAGGGTTGTTAGCGCCGATAGACTTGATCAGGCGGTCCTCGTTGGATAGGCGCGTGATCTCGTCCTCGACGGCGATCTGGGCTTGAATCAGCGCAGGCGGCAGCGTGTCAACGAGCTGCCAGCCGCCGGGTGGCTGGTTGCCCTGAGAGGGGCGGCCACCGAGGAAGCTCATCGCAGGACCCTGGCCCGCCTGACCTTCCAGCCGGGCGTTCTGCAAGTACCTGTAGCAATCCCAGTAGTCCTGTTCCTGCGCAGCGCGGTCAAAAGTCTCGGGATTGAGTGGGTTGTATTTGTCCGGAAACGCGACGTTGAGCGACTGGACAGAATCCCAGAACTCCAACTCGCGTTTGAAGGTGGTGTACTGGAACTCGTAAATCTCGTTCCAATTGCGGGCGTTACCCTGATTGCGGAAATCGTTCAGGGTGCGCTGATACTCGCTCTGAGCGGACTGAAATTGCCTCGCGTTCTTTTGAAAGACCAGCAAGTGCAGCGCCCCGATGGTTCCGAGGGCGGCGATGACACCGATGGCGATTTTGGCGCTGGGTCGAAGTTCCATCTTTATTCCTCCCCCGGCAAGAGTACGGCAGGTGGGGTCGTAAGCACAGCCCCACACTCCGCTTTCGAGAGTGTTTGAATCTGTTCTCGTGTCAATGTGAATGCCGGTCTTTGGCAACGCAAGCGGGATGTGCCGTGGACCGTTGTTGAGCTTCTGAAGTCGGGCATGTTCGCAGCTCCTTTTCAGTGATTTTACCGAGGTTCCCGCGTGATCGCGGCGCCTCTCCTGTCTGACTGTTCCCGTCGCTCAAGGCTCCGATTCGGCGGAGGCGAGGGCCCCAAATGAAGAATACCCGGAGACCGAATCTCCGGGTACACTTCCGATCATTTTATGCGTTCGCTACTGAAACACTTATTCGTGCGTGGAGCGCTCTTCTCTCCCGGACCTTTATGGTATTCACCCGCGCCGAGCGTTGCGGGAGACTTCTGTCGCCGCTGAGCGGCTTATCTTTCACACCGAAACCTCCGGCGTTCCTTTTTTGGATGCGGGGCCCGGGTCACCCAACCCGAAACCCCGCGTTCCCCCTCTTTCGCCACTTGGCGGGTACTCATATAACGAGGGTCGTGCCACGAATGTCGAGGAAGCCGAAAACTCAGTAGAAACACCGAAGGCACATTACGAAGCCCTCATTACAACACTGTAATCAATGGGGTTAGAGCGTTTCAAATTGCAATGCAGCGAGTGCCGTATTCGAAAAATGGGGAGAACCCACGGTCCGCAAGCCTGCCATTCGCCTGCCGCAGTCGCGCGAGTGCAACGCTCCCCCCGCTGCACACTTGCAACGGCCCCGCAAGGTGTGCGAAAAACCGCACACACGCGAAACCGGCGTCGACTGGCTGCCACATTCCCTCTCAGCTGCTGATTCCGGTTCGCGCCTTGACCCGTTCGCCTCACTGGCCATATCAGTTCGTCGACTTGAGGGGGCAGCCCGATGGCCCTCTCCATTTACCACCGAATTACCTTGAGGAGCCCCCAGTGAGCCTTGCAGCAGATTCCATTGAGATCGTTCGAGCCAACGACCCCGACGTCGCGAGCGCCATCGACGCGGAGGTTACCCGGCAGCACTCCACGCTTGAAATGATCGCGTCGGAAAACTTTGCCAGCAAAGCCGTCATGCAGGCTGCAGGGACCGTTTTCACCAACAAATACGCCGAAGGCTACCCCGGGCGACGCTATTATCACGGCTGCGACCCCAGCGACGCGGTCGAGACGCTCGCCCGCGACCGAGCGAAGGAGCTCTTCGGCGCAGACCACGCCAACGTCCAGCCCCACAGCGGCACCACGGCCAACCAAGAAGTCTACTTCGCCTCGATTAAGACAGGCGATACGATCCTCTCCATGTCGCTCGCTCACGGCGGGCACCTCTCCCACGGCCACAAGGTCAACGCGGTCGGTTCCTTCTACAACATCGCAAACTACGGCGTGACGCAGGACACTGAGCTCATTGATTACGACGACGTGGCAGCCAAAGCGCGCGAGCACAACCCGGCAATGATCGTCGCCGGCGGCTCCGCTTACCCGTCCCTCATCGATTTCGCCAAGTTCCGCGAGATCGCCGACGAGGTCGGCGCGTTGCTCCTCGTCGACATGGCGCACTTCGCCGGTCTGGTTGCCGGAAAGGCCATCCCCTCGCCGGTCCCCTATGCAGATTTCACGTCGACCACGACGCACAAGACGCTTCGCGGCCCTCGCTCCGGGCTGGTGCTCTGCAAGGAGCAGTACGCCAAGGCGCTCGACAAATCTGTTTTCCCGGGGATGCAGGGCGGCCCGCTCATGCACATCATCGCCGCCAAGGCTGTCGCATTTGGCGAGGCGCTCAAGCCGAGTTTCCAGGACTACGCCAAGCAGGTCATCGCTAACGCGAAAGCCCTGGGCGACGCTCTGGTTTCGCGCGGATTACGCCTCGTATCCGGCGGCACGGAAACCCACCTCGTTCTCGTTGACCTAACGAACTACGGAGTGACGGGCAAAGCAGCAGCGGACACGCTCGAACACGCGGGCATCACCGTGAACATGAACATGATCCCCTTCGATACGCGCAAAGCGGTTGAAACCTCCGGCATCCGCATCGGGACGCCGGCTCTCACCAGCCGTGGCATGAAGGAAGCGGAGATGACCACCATCGCCAACTGGATCGCCGACGTCCTGAGCGACATCGAGAACCAGGAACTCATCACCAAGACGCGCAAGCAGGTTGAGGAGCTAACCGCCAACTATCCGCTCCGAGCCGACGAAGCGTAAGCGCTCGTTGCTGTTGAGGTTCTCTCACAGTTAGTGGGTGACCCAATCAAGGTCTGCGCGGTTTTGACTACGTTCTAACCCGACCGTGAAGGGGTTGCCCCAATACGGACTACCTCAGCAGTTCTTTGACGGCCTGTTCCGGGTCGGGTTGGCGCATGAGGGATTCGCCGACCAGGACCGCGCCTGCGCCGGCCACCTGCACCCGCGAGACGTCGTCGGGCGTGAAGATTCCCGACTCGGCCACCAGCACGGATCCGGTTGCCCCTGCGTGTGGCGCCAGGCGCTCGAAAGTCTCAAGACTCGTTTCGAACGTTCGCAGGTCCCGATTGTTAATACCAATCAGCTCAGGAGAAATCCCGGAACTGAGCACCTTCTGCCAGTCCTCGTCGTCGTGAATCTCGACGAGCACATCCATCGAACACTCCCCCGCCGCGCGATGTAGCTCGAACAGCATCGTCGCATCCAAACAAGCAGCGATCAGCAAAATCGCGTCCGCGCCTGCCTCGCGCGATTCGTAAACCTGCACGGTATCGATGATGAAGTCCTTGCGCAAGATCGGCAGCGAGACCGCTTCCTTGATAGCCTTGAGATACTCCAGTGAGCCTTGGAAAAATTGTTGGTCGGTGAGGACTGAGAGGCACGCCGCGCCGCCGGATTCGTACTGGCGGGCGATGAGAACGGGATCGAAGTCTTCCCGAATGACTCCCTTGCTCGGCGACGCTTTCTTGACTTCTGCGATGAGTGCGGGCTTCCCGGTTTGCCGACCGATCGTTCGCAGCCGCTCGATGAAACCGCGCGTTTCTGGCGCACCTTTCTGGCAGTCGCGGAGAATCGCGGAAGGTCGCTGATGGAGCAGCGCGGCGACTTCCTTCTCTTTCACGGCGATGATCCGCCCGAGGACGTTTTGCTTTCGGTCGCTCTTCATGATGCGGCGCTTTGGCTGAACGCCGCGAGCTTCGACATCTGTTTCGCGCCTTCGCCGCTTCGCTGGAGATCTCGCGCCGCGATAAAGGCATCCGGTAAGTTATCAAAGCGGCCAGCGAGCCACATCACGGCAGCGAGATTGACGCAGATTTCGTCGGAGATCGGGCCGGGCCTGCCCTCAAAAACTTCGCGGAGAAGTTCTGCGCTGTGCTCCGGCCCGTTGGCGGTCAGGACCGCCGGGTCTACATAGCCAACGCCAAGATCACGGGGATCGAAACGCCAGTCCTCCAGCGAGCCGTCGTCGCGCAGGTGCAGTCCCGAAGCCGTCTGCGTGAGACTGATCTCGTCCATGCCCTTGTCGCCTCGGACGACCAAAGCGCGGCGCTTGCCGAGCAGTTGCAGCGTCTCGGCCATCGGTCGCACGAACTCGGTTTGCGAGACGCCAACGAGTTGATGGGTTGGCAGCGCCGGATTGGAGAGCGGTCCGCACAGATTGAAGATCGTGCGTACGCGAAGCTCACGGCGGATCGGCCCGGCGTGTTTCATCGCCGGATGATAGGTCGGCGCGAAGAGGAACGCGAAGTGGTGCTCACCGAACATCTGTGCAGAATGGGCAGGCGAGCAGTCGACCTTGAAACCAAGCGCTTCCAACACGTCCGCGCTTCCGGACTTGGAGCTCATCGCACGGTTGCCGTGCTTGCAAATGGGAAGCCCCGCTGCGGAGGCAAGAACAGCGGTCGCGGTTGAAATGTTCACGGTGCTGTGCCCATCGCCGCCGGTACCGCAGGTGTCGAAAACGGCGTCGGGCCGGCTGGTCACTGGAAACTCAGTGCAACACTCGAGCATCCCTCTGACGACGGCTTCAAGATGCGCGGCCTGCTCGCCACGGCAACGAAGGCCCATGAGAAGCGCCGCGATCTCGGCTGCGGTCGCGTCGCCACGCATGACTTCGGCGATGGCCTCGCGAAGAACGGCCGCCTCCGGGCAAACGGGACCGGTGCCTTCGGCGAGTTGGTTGATAGCATTCCAGATGGCAGACAATTCAAAATTCCTTAGGAAGGATGTTAGGCCGACTCGATCAGCCGACGCGGATTCTCGGGTCGATAAACGCGTAGGACAAATCCACGAGCAGATTGATGGTGATAAAAATCAGCGTCATGCACATCACGACGCCCTGCACGGCGAGGATGTCGGCGGCGAGGATTCGGTCGATGAGGTAATTGCCCATCCCCGGCCACGCGAAAATCGTTTCCGTAATGACCGAACCGCCGAGAAGCGCGGGGATTTCCAAACCGACGATCGTGACCACAGGAATGAGCGCATTTCGCAGAACGTGACGGAGCCAACCCAGGGGGCCGACTCCCTTCGCGATGGCCGTGCGCAGGTAGTCCTGTCGCAGAACTTCCAAGACGGATGCGCGCGTCATGCGAGCCGTGAGCGCGCTGGTGACTGCCGCCAAGGTAATCGCCGGAAGCGCGAGGTGCTGGAGGGCGTTGAGAAAGACGTCGAACCGCCGCGCCAGAAGGGAATCCACGAGCAGCAGGCCCGTGCGTTCCTCGACGGCTCCGATGTGGATCAGCGACATTCGCCCCTGCAGCGGAAACCATTGGAGCTTCTCGCCGAAAAACCACGCGAGCATGAGCCCGAGCCAAAACACCGGCATAGAAACGGCGACCAGCGCGATCCCCATGGAAAGGTAATCGACCGCTGTGTTTCGTCGGATCGCGGCGAAGAGACCCGCAAGCAGTCCGTAGCCGACGCTGAGTATCAGCGCAGCCGTTGCAAGTTCGATGGTGGCGGGAAGCCGCTCGGCGATTTCCTCGCGTACGGGTCGGCGCGTCATCAGCGACCTGCCAAAGTCC
>JAUIJJ010000033.1 GCA_030431385.1 bacterium
CGCGTGGTGCCGCCCGACTTGATCGCGCCTGCTGCGCGGTCACCGATCTTGAGGAAGCTCATCAGCCCCGAGGATTTGCCACCGCCGGAGAGAGGTTCGCCCTCGCCGCGCAGGCGGCTGAAGTTCGATCCCGTGCCGGAACCGTACTTGAAGATCCGAGCCTCACGAGTCCACAAATCCATAATCCCGCCCTCGTTCACGAGGTCGTCGTTCACGGACTGGATGAAGCACGCGTGGGGTTGGGGGTGTTCGTAGGCGTTGGTGCTGCGGCGCATTTCGCCGCTGACGGGATCCACGAAGCTGTGGCCCTGAGCCGGGCCGGTGATTCCGTAGGCCCAGTGCAGGCCCGTGTTGAACCATTGGGGTGAGTTGGGGGCGGCCATCTGTCGGGCGAGCATGTGGCAGAGCTCGTCGTGGAACGCCTTGGCGTCATTCTCGGTGTCGAAGTAGCCATGCTTCCAGCCCCAGTACGTCCAGCAGCCGGCGAGGCGGCCGAAGACGTCGCGGGCGTCTAGTTCCATGGTACTGCGCTGGTTTTCGGGGAGGCCGGCAAGCGCCGCGTCGTCGGCGGTGGAGCGCTGGAGCCACTCGGGGATGTCGGCCTCGGCGATGCGCTTACGCTTGGTGGGGACGCCCGCCTTGCGGAAGTACTTCTGCGCCAGCACATCAACGGCGACCTGACTCCAGGCTTCAGGCACATTGATGCCCTCGGCTTTGAAGACGACGGAGCCGTCGGGGTTGACGATTCGCGAGTTTCTACGTGCGAAGGGAATGTTCTCGTAAGGGGACTTACCGGCGGTCGTGTAGCGACGTTGGATTTTCATGAGCTGGGTTCCTTTAAAGCGGGCGGCGGTTCGGCGGTGACGATCACTGGCGCGAGGCGGAAATAGCCCGACGTGGTGAGCGCCGGGCTATTCGGTAACTAGGGGGCACTTTGCGTGCCTTGGTTCCCGCTCATCGCGGGGAAAAATTGGCCGCAGTGGCGATACCCGAGGGTGAACTCTTGGGGCACGGCTCACCCGAGTACAGGTATTCGGCAGGATCGGGAACACCCCTCGGAAACTGGGGAAGCCGGCAAGGCATCGACACTGCGGCGTTATTGGAGTGGGTTGTAGCGGACAGGCTGAGTCCCAACCTGCCCAACTGCGGCAACTGGAGCTGGTACTGGTCACACACCACAGGCAAAGGTTCTACGAAAACCACCCCAAATACTCCGTTCATGGTCGGTTTATCGGACGTAAAGCGAGCACACTCAAGCGGGAAGGCTCAAATGTTGTTATCAGCGCGATAGGTACAACCAGTGAACGTTCAGGGAGTCTGCGATACAGGATGTGGCTTCGCAAGGGAAAAGCGAACCCTGAAAAACCGGGCCTTTTTAGGGGTTCCGGGTCGTGGAGTGTTGAATCTTTTGGGTTTTAATCAAGCTGTGAATAACCTGTGGAAAAACATTTTTTTGTCACGCTCCCGACACAGAATCTCGGGTGTGAAGAGAGCGGCTTTTATGACCTTTGGTCTTGCGTCCTGTCAGGAAAGAGGGCGGCGGCAGGGCGAGTTGCGCGGATAGGCGAAAAGCCATCTTGCGCGAAATCAGCGGTTCGCGTGCCGGGCGGGCGAATTTTCCTGCGTTCGCCCAAAATCGGCGCTTCAAATTCCTTTAACAAAAAGCGCGGAAAATGTCGTCGCTTCTACAACGGAAACAACCCCTTTGACCCGCTCCAACGGGGAGGATTTACTTTCCGCGAGGATTCCCAACAGCAGAAATGAAGAAACTCGCCACTCCAACCATGAGCGACATCGCCGAGATTTGCGGAGTCACGCGGCAAACCGTGTACGCGGCGCTCAATGATAAGCCGGGTGTTTCCGAGGAAACGCGGCAGCGAATTCTCAGCGCCGTGAAGGAACACAACTACCGGCCCAACCGTATTGCCCTCACCCTCAAGAACAAGTCGACCAACATGGTTGGCGTCACGATCTTCGATATTCGAAACACGTTCTTCGCCGATTGGGTTCAAGGGATCAATCGAGTGCTGCGAAAACACGGGCTCCACCTCATGGTGTTTGAAGTCGCCGACAAAGAAGAGGAGATCGATGCGATCGAAACGATTATCGATTACCAAGTGTGCGGCATGATCCTGTGTCCGGTCCATGCGCCTGGTGGAACGGACGTGATGAATGATGTCAATCAACGTGGCATTCCGCTGGTTTCGCTCGGTCCTGTTGAAGGGCTCGAGTATCCAATCATCAGTGTTCAAAATGTTGAGGTCGGGTTGAAGGCGACCGACCATTTGGTGGAACTCGGGCATCGCCGTTTGGTTTGTTTTAGAGGTCCCGATACCAACTATGACGCGGGAGATCGCGCACAGGGATTTGTGAAGTCGCTTAACAAGCACGGCATTCAGTATAAACCTGAGATGATGATTAAAGCTGGCGACACCATCGAAGAGGGATATCGGTGCGCGCTGGAAATTCTCAGGATGCCGAGGGCCGAACGCCCCACTGGCATTCTATGTTTCAACGATGCGCTCGCGATGGGCGTGTATGAAGCGATCCGCGAGTTGGGAATGAGTATCCCAGACGACATGAGCGTTGTCGGTTGCGACGATGTGAGGCTGGCGCGGCTGCTTGGTCCGCCGCTTTCAACGATGGCGGTACCGGTTCAGGAAATGGGCGAGGCTGCTGCGGAGTTGCTCATCGCTCAGATTGAAAGCAAAGATTCATTTGATAGTCACGCACGAGTCTTCAAGCCGAAGCTCGTGAGCCGTGGGTCGGTTCTCGATCTCAGGCATGCCTCCCCTACCGATTAGATGAATTGCGACTTCCTCACCATCGGGGAGGTTGTGTGGGACGAGCTGCCCGACGGCCCGGCGCTGGGAGGAGCACCGATCAACGTCGCGTTCCACGTGCGCCAGTTGGGCGTGAACGCCGAAGTCGCGACTTCTGTTGGTGACGATCAGCGCGGACTCGAGGTCAAAAGAATGGCTGCTGCCGCGGGCATGAGCGGCGGCCTCATTCAAACGCACGCGACGCTGCCGACCGGTCAGGTCAAGATTTCGTTCACCGATCCAACCACGCCCTCCTACGAGATTGTCAGCCCGAGCGCTTGGGACGAAATCTCTGCTTCCGAACAAATCATGCAGGCGGCGGCAGACGCGAGATGTGCGGTCTTCGGGACGCTGGCTCAACGCTCCCACACTTCGAGGGAAACCGTTCGGCGAGTTCTCGACGCGGCACAGTATCGTGTGTTTGATGTCAACCTGCGCGCGCCGTTCATCGACCGCGAGACTGTCGAGCATGGTCTTGCTGCGGCGGAGATGGTGAAACTCAATCACGAGGAACTCGATGTCATTGCGGACTGGAACGGTTGGGACTCTGAAACAGACATCTGCGCGACTGCGAATAAACTTAGGGACCAGTTTAGTATCGAATACCTATGTATCACAATTGGTGCGGAGGGTGCGATTCTGATCGACCCGGAAGGGATGTCGCGTCATCAGGGTTACCGAGTCGAGGCGACCGACGCCGTGGGGGCCGGCGACGCCTTTCTGGCTTCACTCATTCACTCACTACTTTACGAAAGACGTGGCGATGTGGCGGAAGTGCTGAGGCTGGCTAATGCAACGGGTGCATTCGTTGCTACACAGCACGGTGCGACGCCATCTCTTGATCGTAACTTCATTCATAAATTAATGAGTACATACTAACGCAGAGCGCTTGCTGCTTCTACCATTTCCTTGGCACGCTTGAGATCGAGCGCGGCGTCCCATTTGCCACCTTCTTTGATCCATGAACCGACAATGAATGCGTCGGCGGAGTTCCATTGATTTGGAAGGTTCTCGGGAGTAACACCGGAGCCTACCAAAATCGGAAGATGCGTGGCGCTGCGGACTTCCAGGAGGTGTTCAGTATCTGCCGCGCGGCCGGTCGCGGTGCCGGTAATGATCAAGCCATCCGCACCGAAGAACTCGGCAGCGTGAGCCGTATCTCCGAGCGAGACATCTGCGGTGATGGCGTGGGAAGAGTGCTTTTTCTTGATGTCGGCAAATACGCGAACGGAGTCGGCACCGATGGCTTTGCGATAGCGCAGAAGCTCTCCGGCGTCGGAGTCCATGAGTCCCTCGTCGGCCATGTGACCGAAGACGAAACCCTCGGCACGGATGAACTGCGCACCGCTGGCGAGAGCGACGGCCAGCGCGTTGCGGTTGGCTCCGGCGAGGATCTGAATCCCCAGCGGGATGTTGATGGCGTCGCGAATCCGAAGCGCAGCCCCGCACATCGATGCGGTGATCTCTGGCCCGACGTCGCGCTTGAGATATGGCAGGTCGTGCATGTTTTCCAGAATCAATGCGTCGAATCCGGCCTCCTCGAGTTGCCGCGCTTCGAGCACGGCTGTCTCGATAGCGCGTTCAATCGACTGGGTTTGCCTCGGCGTTCCCGGCAATGCGCCGATGTGGACCATTCCAATCAGCGATTTCTGTTTTCCCGTGAGTGATTCCATGGCAGTTTTCTCGAGCGGTGGTGGAGTGTGCGCACAAGGCGATGTTGCCGCGACGTTGCCGTGCCAGTTCGCCGGGGGAAAGAATTACTTGATGGGGACGCCGCAGAGCCGAGGAGGAAGGCGGAGTGACTAAGGGTCGGGCAAAACAAGTGAACGATCTCGACAAGAGTCCGGAGGAGCTCGTCAGGGAGCTGGAGCTACTTCGCAGCATCGTCGCGGAGTTCGAACGCGTCGAGGAGCAGAGGCAGAAGGCTGAAGACTACCGGCAGACGATGCTGGAAATCTCAGAGGCCGTGCATAATACCAACAACCTCGACGAACTCTATCATTCAATTCACACTTCCCTGAGTCGTGTGATCTACGCGAAGAATTTCTACATCGCTCTCTACTATGAAGAGACTAAGCTATTTTCTTTTCCCTATGCGGTCGACGAGATGGAAGATGTCTACGATCCGCAACCGCACGACCTTTCCAACAGTATGACCGCCTATGTATTGAACAACGGAAAGCCGATCCTCGCCGACGACGCCCAGGTGAACGCGCTGGCAGATCAGGGCGAGATTACAATCATTGGCAGTCCCTCCGCGAGTTGGATCGGCGTTCCGTTGACGACCCGTGAGAAAGTCATCGGGGTGATGGTCGTGCAGAGTTATAGTGAGGACGTGCTCTATTCCGAGAGTGATCTGGAAGTCATGAGCTTCATTTCCGAACAGATCGCGACTGCCATTGAACGTAAACGCTCCGAGGAAGAACTTGCTGCCGCGTACGCGCGAATTCGACACGACTTGGAAATGGCCTCGCGCGTTCAGCATTCGATGCTACCGACTGAAGCTCCTCGCACCGACAACTATGAATTCGCTTGGGTGTTTAACCCATGCGAAGCGATCGCTGGCGACATGTTTAATGTCTTCATGCTGGATGAAAAGCATGTCGGTATCTATGTTTTAGATGTTTCGGGGCACGGCATGCAAGCGGCGCTGTTGTCTGTCACTCTGAATCACATTCTCACCCCGATGCACTTTGGATCGGGTATTCTCTGTGAAGAGCGCGCAGCAAAAGACGGCCACGATATCGTGTCGCCCGCGCTTGTGGCGTCGAAACTCAACCACCAGTTTCCGATCTCTTTGGAAACCAATCAGTTCTTCACGATGTTGTATGGTGTGTTGGAATTGGAAACGGGACGGTTTGAATACGTACGCGCGGGACACACGCCCCCGATGATCGTCGAAGGTAAAACGGCACAATATACAGAATGCGAGTCATGTCCGAGTATCGGAATCATGGCAGGTGTTAAATACAAAACCGAAGAGCTCATGTTGAAGCCGGGCCAGTTTCTGATACTTCACACCGATGGTGTCGACGAAGCCGCCAACATGCGCATGGAAGAGTTTGGAACTGAGGGTTTGGAGAAAGCACTCACCAAGAAGGCTAACCAGGAATCAGTCGAGGACTTGGTCGAAGCAGTGCAATCAGCAGTCAAACTCCACACGCGCGGCCTGAGACAAAGCGACGACATCACAATCTTTGGCGTGCACCGGCGGGGGTAGCGTGGATACATATCGGAAGTAATCCCCCATCTCATCGCAATGCCACCTCAGGTGTTCAGCCAACATCTGAATTGCCTATCAAAACGACAGCTAAAAAAAGTTCCAACACCCTGCACTTTTCTGTTGCATTGGCGACGGTGTTTTGTTTCTCTCCTCGGGCCTCAGCGGTGGTAACAAATCTCAACCACCCACATCATAGGCCACGGGATCATGTTCGCACTGAATTCGACATTACTAATTCAACCACATTACGAGATGGCTATCTGGCCAAAACGGAATGAGCGGACAGTGTCTTGTGGCCATCTTCTCGATATGTCGGCGCGAACAAGTGGACATCAATTGTTCTGCGCCTGATCGACCACGTTTCTAAACTCCGCCATCAATAGTAACTACCTACTGATCACGTTGTGACCAGAACTCCCCCAGCGATTCAGTGTATCTGAATGAGCTGACGTCATCACTAATGACTTTTCGCGAGTCGTTAGTTGGTACTCCGCGACTTTAAGTGTGGAGACTCTTATCTAGTGGTTTGTCCCGTTGGCATGCGGACCGGCATTTTGCCGTTGTACAAGTATGTACCAATTGGGGTTAACAGCGGGTGCTTCCCGTCGAGCCAAATCGCGCAATTTTGCGCGATCTTTCGGTAGATTAGCTCATCTGGTTAGAGCAGCAGGGTCTTCCTCTGTTGGTATTCGGTTCGATTCCGAAATCTTCCTCCTGAACTGAGGCAAACGAGGAACAGGGTCCGCAAAACCAGACTGCGACGCGGGCGTACATCGACGCGGCAACAGTCAACACACGAACCGGCCAGTGTTGTTGGGGATCTTGCCGCCCTCGATTTCGATTTTAGCCTAGGGAGTGTTTCACCAAACGATTTGAAAGAATGGGTCGCAGCACGTCCGCAGCCCATCCGACCACCTCGCACAGTGTCTCAATCCATAGGCGACGTCGATTTCGTCGGCGACTTAACCTTCATCCCGCCGCACCGTGTGTGGTAACGCGGCACCCTGTTTCTCGGGAGCCACACTATTCTACCCGGTTTCAAAGCACGACTCCTGAACGTGCTGAAGTCCATACAGAACACTCACCTGAAAGGAGGTGGACTCAAATGAACATCAGGAATGTCATCAAGAGGGTTAACATCAAGGACACGGAGCGCGGTTTCGCGTTTCAGGAAGGCAATTTCAAGGGTATCCTTGGCCCCGGTGTATACTGGAAGTTTGACCCTTTCAATCGTTGGAAGGTGAACTTGGTTTCCCTACACTCTCCGCGTATCAACGTCGGTTACATCGACCAGGTCATTCGATCCGGTGAACTCGACGGAATCGCAAGGGTTTTGGACCTCAAGGATTACGAGCGAGCGCTGGTGTGGGTGAATGGCCGGTTTCTCATGGCTCTTGGCCCCGGCAAGCACGCGTTTTGGACGATCGTTGACGAGGTCGAAGTGGAAATCGTCGACTCGCGTGAAGTGCAGTTTGAGCACAAGGACTTGAAGGCGATTATCACGAACCCGTTCAGCCATGAGCTGCTCGACGTCTACACGGTCGGCCAGTTCGAGACTGCGCCATTGTATATCAACGGCCGCTTTGAAAAGGAACTATCTCCCGGGGTTTATGCCTTTTGGAGCAACGCCGCTGATGTAAAGGTACACGACGTCGAGTTTCGTGAACAGTCGATGGACGTCGGGGGCCAGGAGATCATGACCGCCGACCGCGTGACCATGCGACTCAACGCGACGCTGACCTATAAGGTGACCGACGCTCGGAAGTCGGTGGAATCGACTTGGAGTCTCATTCATTCACTATATCGTGAAGCTCAGTTTGCGCTTCGTGATTTTGTGGGAAAGCGAGAGCTCGACGAACTGCTGACGGACAAGGAGTCTGCCTCTGCAGAGGTCTTCACCAAGCTAAAGTCACAAGGTGAAAACTTCGGTGTGTCGATCCTCGGATTCGGCATCAAGGACATCATCCTGCCCGGGGAAATGAAGGAGATCCTCAATCAGGTGATGGAAGCCAAGAAGTCAGCAGAGGCATCGCTGATCAATCGGCGAGAGGAGACTTCATCGATCCGTCACCAAGCGAACACTGCCAAGGTCTTCGCCAACAACCCCGCGCTCATGAGGCTGCGCGAGCTCGAAGTGCTGGAGAAGGTGGCAGCCAGCGGCAAGCTCACCGTCTTCACCGGCGACAAGCTGGCTGAAAAGGTGACGAACCTCATCTAACCCACCCCGGGTGCGGCGGACGCTTTCCGACCGCATTCGGGGTTTTCTGTTTGGTGCCCCTCCTCTCTGACTTCCCCTCCCGATCATGGCGTTTGTACCCTCTCCGAGGCCGCAAAACCGTTGCACCCGGGGGGATATCTGCGCTCAGAGTTCCCTTAACTTCAACTCAGGTAGAGGAGTCAGGAACGATGTTTTTGAAACAAGTGGCAGGTTTTACAGTGGCGGGATTGATGATGATGTCGATCTCCGCGTGCGGGATTGGCGGCAGCCTCACGGTGCCGGCGGGGTCCTCTCGACCCGACGGGTTCAAGACCTTCGGCGGTGACATCACCATCGAGGATGGCGCGACGATTCAGAAGGGCGACCTTTCGACTGTGAAGGGTGCAATCATGGTTGGCGACAACGCCTCCGTGAATGGAATCGACGTGACGAATGGTAGCATCTCCATCGGCGACAACTCGATGGCCGAGCGCGTCAGCACGGGCAGCGGCGACATCAGCGTCGGTGACAATTCAACAGTGCGCTCGCTCGAGGCGGGCAAAGGCAGCATCACGGTCGGCGCGGGTTCCACAGTCGCCAACAACGTGAAGACGGGTTCCGGTTCGATCACAATCGGCGACGGCTCGTCGGTCACGGGCTATGTCGAGAGCACTCGCGGCCAGGTGACCCTGGATGGCGCGAAGGTCGGCGGCAACGTCATCGCTCACGCCAAGGGACTGCACATCGATAACGGCGCAACGGTGGCCGGGTATGTTCACTTCAAGAAGGCCGCCGGCGTGATGGAAGGCAAGGACGTGCCGGTGGTGATCCTCGGCAAGAACATCAACATCGCAGGAACCGTGACCTTCGATCGCGACGTGAAGCTCTACGTTCACGATTCCGCAACGACGGGCGATATCGCCGGAGCCGAGCCGATGGCGTATAGCGGCGACGAGCCGGATATGGACTCCGTAGACGGCGAAGCCTCCGAGTAATCCTCCCCAAATCAGGGGAAACCCTGAGATTCGACCTGTCCCCCGTGGCTATCGTAACCACGGGGGATTTTTGTGTCGTCCCGAGTGTTTCTTCGCGTTGACAAGCTAGCCTACGAAAAGGGAACCAACCCCCACGAGAAAAACAATCAGAACGAAGAGTAAGGAGTTAACCATGATCCCACGCATGGGAAGGTGTGTACCTTTTATCGCGACGGTTACGGTCCATGGGATCCGGTTTATCGCGATGGCCGTTTGTTACACAACTGCGACTGCGGATGTGTTCTATGTAAAAACGGCAGCTGCCGGCGGCTCAGATGCTGCGGACGGGAAGTCTTGGCAGAATGCCAAGGAGACGATCGACTCCGCAATCGTCGCGGCTGCCACAGGCGATGAGATTTGGGTTATGAAGGGGACCTATCCTCGCACAACTGCGGCATTGAACATTGGCAGAGAAGTATCAATCTATGGAGGCTTCCAAGGTACTGAAACCGCACTGAATCAACGCACCAACGACGCCACCGTGACGATCATCTCGGCGGCGGCAAACGATGTGGGTCTCGTGTCCATCAGCCTTACAGACAATGTGACGCTCGATGGGTTTACTCTAACGGGTGCTAGCATGACAACCGGGGGGCAGGCATCGCTTCTAGTCTTTGGCTCAGACAACACGACCATTGATAATGTTAGGTTCGTGAATCACAAAGGATTCATTCGGGGAGCAGTCTCTGTCACAGGTTCAGCAAATGCAGTTTTCGACGATTGTGTGTTTCTCGGGAACTCCGGGACGATCGGTGCCGGCATGACAATTGGAGGCGAGAATGTCAGTATTAGCAGCTGCCAGTTTATCGGTAACAATGCTATCCGCGATACGGGTTCAACGACCGCATTCGGTGGCGCTCTCTACATAGATGGCGCCGCGTCTGTAAACATTACAGACTCGATCTTCGCACAGAACACGAGCGAAAACCTGGGCGGCGTACTTATCTCAACTCCCGGGACATTCGTCTCGATGGAGAGATGTTATCTGGTCGGAAACCGCGCCGACGATGAGGCCGGTGTTGGTCAGTTTTACGGGGTTGCTGGCAGTCAGATAGTCAACAGTGTGATTGTAGCAAATCAGGCTGATACGGTTTCAGCTGTGACAGTCAAGCAACTCGGCAACCTCGACCTTCGGCACTGCCTGGTCGGCTGGAACACGACAACGGCAATGGGCTCGACGGTCGGAGTGGAACAACAGGGTACGTTGGTAGTGAACAATAGCATCTTCAATAACAACTACCACAAGGCACTGGCGGAACTTTCTGGAGTTCCCATCATCACGGTGATCGCATCAATCTTCTACGAGAATACAGGCGGAGACTTTTACGATCTGGCCGCTGGCACGACGTTCAGTGGAGCCGCAGCAGTGGATGCCATTTCTCCCGCGAGCATGGACAACTTGGCCACGGACCCACTCTTCTCCTATGAGCCGCTCGGCAATTGGACTTCCGCCCCTGTTTACACTCCGGGATCAGACTCGACAAGCTTTACGGATGTTAACGGCAGTTTTCAACCTGGTGAGGTGAGAGGCAAGTTCGTGATGGTTAGCGAGAAAACGAACTACGTGGCGTATGTCCTCGCGGCGACGAGCGATCGAATCATCGTTCGAGGCGATTGGAGTGGAATGGCAATCAACAACGCCGAGTACGGCCTTATGACATTCCGCCCCCGGCTCAACTCATCGGCAATCGACGGTGCTGTGGACTATCCCGGCTCCCCCTCTACGGACATTCTCTTGGAAAACCGCAGCCGCAACATACCAGGAGTCGGCAGCGAAAGCACATGGTTTGGCGATATCGGCCCCTTTGAATTGAACCCCGCTTCTGGCTCTCCGCCGGGAGTTGTCATCAACACAAATGACTCGGACGGTGACGGTTTTTCCGACGCGATTGAGGAGTTCTATCTCACAGACAGGCTAAACCCAAACAGCTACCCCGCTATCGGAGACTTCGACGTCGCCGACGGCAAACTGACCATCGTCGACGCCATGAAGTACATGAGACTCTTCTCGTTCGGCAAAGAACTGTCATTTTCCTACGACACCCTGCTGGACGCAAACCACGACGGTATGCTGACGGAAGACGATGCGATCATCTTTTACCGCTGGGCCATCGGCGATGTGTCAGTGTTGCCATATGACGGGAGCTAGGGGCGGAAGTTCCTATCAATCCAACGACAGCGGTTATGGTAATCGCCGATTCGATAGAGTATCAGACTCTGGTTTCATTGTACCGGGGCGCGGTCTTGCGTCCGCTAGGCAGGCTCCGTCGACTTAACGGGAGCACCTGAAGTAAAGTGCACTCCGCCATCTCCGGGCCTCCTGTGCGGCATCGGTCGATCGAGGAGTGTGTTTCTTCAGGTCCGTAACGGGTTTCTAGCCGTTGAAGCGCGCCGTTAATGTGGAACTTGAGTCCATCGTCGTCTTCCTGCCGCATCGCATTTGCGAGGCCGGCCAAGTGTGGGAAGTCCTCGATGAACAACTGCTCCTCATCTGCACCGCAATCGACCGGGTTCAGAAGCAAAACGATATCGCTCGATTGAAGAAGGATTATCACCCCTCCGACGATGAGCTTCGGCAGACTATTCTTGAAGGAAGCTGCATCCAGAATCGTCTCAGGGCCGAGTGAAATCGCCAAACCGGTTACTACCCCCAAGGCAATTGCGAACGCCGCCATGTGCGACCAAGCCGACCGATTCGATTCCCTAATCCTCGCTGAGGATGCGCACCTTGCCCCCGTGTACGCTTTCAGCACCGTCTTCCTGTTCTTCGGTAGATAGCCTCGCAGCTTCAGGCCCAGCAACGCATGCTCCAAAGTTGGCAGCTTTGGCCTGAAGCGATTTTCAGATCGATATCCAAGTTCCAATCTGACGAAGCTGACCACTACCACGAGGAGGAGAACCACTAATGAAGTGTCGAATGTGTATGGAGGGAGCAGTGCCCAAGCGAGAACAAACACGACGACAAACGATGTCGTAGTTTAGACATCCTGAGGGGCTTCTGCCAGCTCCTGTTCTCGGAGTTCCTCCAATGCGTTTGCCCCTCCGATTGTCGCCAAGTAGAGGTCGTCAACTAGCGGGGATTTGCCGCTTCGGAAGATCTGCTGGATCGAGGGCAACGGGCGGATGGCAGCGAGTCTCAGCTTCCGATGTACGAACACTAGCATTGCTCCGACTATCATCAATCCGAGCATAGCGAGCAACACAGCTCTGCCCATGCCGATCACGCGGCAACACATGGTGACCGGCATGATGAGTAGTAAGGTGGCCGTTCGAATCGCGGCGACAACGAAGCTCTTTCTCGCCTGGACTGCCTGCCTGTGCGACAGGTTCGTGTCCTTCGCAGCGATCCAGATCTGAGTGATGCGCAAGGCCATCGGACTGCAAGCACCTCCTCCTTGGGTGATTCTGTTCGTTTCCGGAGACCGTACTCGCACCACCCTCTGAAATTCGAGAAATCGGTGCACAATTCAGTTTCGCATCTTCTTTGCTTTTCGCTTGACCTTCGCCCCGAGCCCGCTTACGCATTTTCTTCGTAAGCGCATGAAGAGACCGCGTTGGGGCTGGAAGATGCTGCGACAACTTCACATCCAAAATCTGGCGATCATTGAGGACCTGCTGCTGGAGCCGGGGGCGGGCCTCAATGTGCTTTCTGGCGAGACGGGCGCTGGTAAGTCGATCATCTTGGAGTCGCTCGGCCTCCTCGCGGGGATGAAGGCATCGCAGGCGCTGGTGCGCTCGGGCGAGCGACGGGCGACAGTCGAGGCGGTCTTTGAGCTGACTGCTAAGCACCCGGTGGAGGCGCTATTGAAGGACTTGGGCCTCGAGGGTGAGGAATCTGGCGAGGTGCTGGTTCGACGGGATATCACGAGCGCGGGGCGTGGACGAGCTTGGATCAATGGGCGGATGGTGACGCTAGGGAAGCTTACCGAGGTTGCGGCACTTCTGCTGGAACTACACAGCCAGCACGAACAGCAGAGCCTTTTGAGTCCTGCAGTTCAGCGTGATTTGTACGATGATTTTCGCGGCCTCTCTGCGGAACGCGCCGCTGTGAAAACCTGCTTTCACTCTCTCCAACAGGCAAACAGGGATCGGGACGCGCTCTGCGCGGAAGACCGGGAGCGGGCACAGCGGCGCGATTACTTAATCTTCCAGATTCAGGAGATCGAGGCGATGGACCTGTCCATCGGCGAGTTGGCAAAACTGGAGGCGGAGTGTCGGCGCCTCTCCCACGCGGAGGACATTCGATCGCACGGCGAGGCGGTGGTCGGAGGGCTGACCGAGTCGCCAACGGAGGAGAAGTGCGCTGTCGATCTGGCGTCCCGCGCGCTCGCGGGACTGGAGGAGATGGCTCTGCGCGACGGCAAGCTGCTGCCGCTGGTCGAGCAACTTCGCAGCGCCGTGATCGAAATGGAAGACGTCTCGCGCGAGGTCGTTTCCTATCTCGCGGATGACCGGTCTGAAGAGGTCGACATCGACGACCTGAACGCGCGCATCGCCGCACTGAAAAGACTGCTGCGCAAGCATGGTTCGGACGAAGAAGAGGCGCTGCGCAGATTGGCGGAGTTTCGTGAGGAGTTGTCGAGGATCGACAACTGGGAATCGACGCGCGCCGATGCGGATCGGCATGTTGAGGAGGCGTGGCGAGAATTCAGGGCCGCCTCCGCAGTTCTCACCGAGAAACGAAAGGCAGGAGCGAATAAGTTCGTGCGGCCGTTACTGGGAATCCTGAAGGACTTTGCCATGCCCAAGGCGCGATTGGAAGTCTCATTCCCACCGGTGAAGGATGGCCTCCGGGATGAAGCAGGGCAGGTCTTCAGTGCGCACGGTGCTGAGGGAGTGGAGGTGCTGTTCAGCGGGAATCCCGGCGAACCGGCGAGGCCGCTCCGGCAGGTCGCCAGTGGTGGCGAGCTCTCGCGCATCATGTTGGCATTGAGGAACTTAAGCGCTTCGGGAACGCGCATTCCGCTGTTGGTTTTTGACGAAGTCGACGCGGGCATTTCCGGCGTGGCGGCGCGTTGCGTGGGCGAGAGGCTCGCTGCGCTCGGGAGGGTTCATCAGGTGCTTTGCGTGACTCATAACCCTGCGATCGCATCCGTGGGCGATCATCATATCCTGGTGGAAAAGGGGGAAGACCGCGGGCGAACGCGGACCCGCGCGACGGTGGTGGTTGGCGACGAGCGCGAAGGCGAACTGGCGCGGCTGCTCGATGGCGGCAGAAACTCCGTGAAGGGACTAGAACTAGCGGCGCAAATGCTGGCGCAGGCCGTATAGGTCTTGAGCCGGGTGCCAGGTGAGGCGCAAGACTCTGGGGATTTTCTCGGAAGGTGTGTGCGGTGCAGCAAACCATACAGGTACTCACATGGCTGAGCTTCTTGCTCCTAGTGCTTCCCTCCGTCGTTCGCGCGCAGGATGACTCGGTTGTTCGGATCGCAGTACTGTCGGACGAATTGACTCCGGCCACACTGTTGATCAACGGCGAGGTTACGGGTTCGATCAGCGACGCCTTTTCCGTCAGCAACATTCAGATCGCGCAGGGCGAGGTGACTTTGGGCTTCAGGCTCAACGACGACACGGTCATCGAGTCCGTTTCCGCGCTCCCGCTCGTCGCTGGGCAGGAATATCTGGCGCTGCTCACGATGCTACCTGAAGGCCCCAGAGTCATTGTTGCCTTTGACGACAATAGCGATGTTGAGGATGGGTTCGAACGCGTCAGGGGCTTTCACGCTCATCCGGAAGCGAGCACAGCCACAGTTTACAAGTCCGATGGAAGTTTCAATCAGCTGGGTCTGCTGCTGGGGGATTTGCCTCCGGGCGGCGCATCTCTCTACGAATTGGTGGATTCCACTTTGGAGTACATCAGCGTCGACCTGACACGCGACGGAATCGCGGACGCGCTCTTTCGCTACGAGTATGGGGCGTTTGCCAACGCGCGGGGAAACCTGTTCATCAGCGAAAAGGACGGCGTTGCGACGGTCTTCGTCATTGAGGGCGATGGAAGCCATCGTGAGTTGGTAGCTGTCCAAGACCCGAAGCCGACGCCGACGCCTACCCCGACGCCGACTCCCGGGCCCGTCGGCGATGTTTCATACGAATTCGACGAGGGGCCTGAGGGATGGACATTCGCTGCTCCGGCCGGGTTCATTGCTCCGATCGGTGGGTACACGACCGGGACGCTTGAGATTCAAACGCTCAGCAGCGTGGACACTTTCGGCTGGTGGGAATCGCCCGTTCAAGAAGTCACTCGGCGAGCCATCGCGGGTGATATTCTATACCGGTTCCAAGCTCGCATTTCGTCCGATCAGGACGACGTTTCTCTCGTGCCGGAGGTGCGCCTGAGGTTGTGGCAGGAGGGATTCGCGACGACCGACGCGATGAGTATTTCCTCTTCCGGCGGCGGCGAGTACTCCCCCGGTATCGATGGCCGGTTGTACTCTCATTGGGTGGAGATGCCGGGGGAGGTGAGCCTTCAGATGAGCTTCGACGTTCTCTCATTCGACTCGTCGAACGCATCGCAGGCGACGATCCGATTGGAAGGTGCTGCGCTGCAGGCGTTCTCTTCGGCCGACCTGACCGAGAATGTGGAGCTGGCCCGCTTTGACTTCCGTAACGGTCGTGCGAATGGCTTTGGTGCAGGTGGCGCGCCGCCGTTCCTTGCGCCCGATTTCTCAGTCTCTCCTTTCGGTTTGGCACAGAGCGCAGTGATCGAAACGCCCCCGGCGACGGTCTTCGGATATTGGACCCGAAACACTGGTATTCCCTTCGAGCCCGGGCGCCTCTATTCAGCCACGTACTCGATCGCAAGTTCGGCGAACGAGTCCGAGGCGGTTCGCCTGCCCGCGTTTCGGCTGCGGCAAAACGAGACTGGATTTCAGCTCTCGCTCAGCAAAAACGTAGAGAGCGTCGGCGACTCTCCGCTACCGACACAGCAACGCCCATTGTCCTACTCGCTCTTCTTCGAAACGCCCGACGACTTCGTCGACCGCCGGTGGATCCCCTCACTCGACTATTTGTTGATCGAGGGAAGCGGCAACGATGGTCGCCTGAAGCTGTATCTTGAGGAACTGACGTTCAGCTCATGGCTGATCCCCGGCTCAGAAGAAGTTTCGCGTTGAGGCC
>JAUIJJ010000386.1 GCA_030431385.1 bacterium
GCGGTGCAGTTACAACACAATGGGCCGCCGCGATCATCGAGAACAAAACGTCGAGCCGCAAGAACGGCGACGGCTCGGAAGTCGCAATGAACGACATGTCCGTCTCCGAGTCCAAATCCGAGGAACTCGCGATGCCTGAATGCACCCGCAGAAAGGTGCTTTCCAACTCCGGCTTCAGCGGCTCCCAAAGAACCTTGCTGATCTTCCACATCGACGGATCCGCTTCAGTCTCAGGAGTGAATTCAGGGGACCACTCGCGACCGGAAAAACCAAGCACGCATGAAGGCAAATCGCCCGAGGGGTAGAACTCGAAGGACCCGACCTCAGCGTCAGGAGAATCCTCAGTGAGTTTAGCCGCAAAGTCTTGCGCAACTGATTCGAAGTCTTTGCCAAGATCGACTGAAAGCAACTCCTCCCAATCGGAAGACTTGTCTTCCTTCGCGGCCAGTTCCAGCAAGCGACTCATCGAGTCGGCAGGCTTGTACGACAACGCGTCGCCCTCGAGAAGACCGATCAAGCTACGCGTGTCTGTGAATTCGTTCAGCGTCATTTTTCCGTCCTCGATCCGGATACTATTGCCATCACCATCTTCCTTGGTAGTGTGGGGGCAATAGCAGCGACCAGTAAAATCCTCCAGATGACTTCAAACTCAGCCAAGGCCAAATCATGCATTCAATGGAGCCCCATCGTCATCCGTGGCTAAGGGCGGAGCAAAAGGAATCGCTGGATGACTTCATCCTCCGCCTCGCCGAAAAGCATGAATGGCCTGAAGAGAGGCGCAATGCCGACCTCCCGATTCTCGCCGCCATGTTGCGCGATGTCGAGGGCGACGAGAAAGAGGCCGCCGATACCGCATCCTATCTCCTGCGCGCACTGAGTTTCACCGCAGACCCGGGAATGGCGCTTCGTCACATGGACCGCTGGCTGCGCGCCCTCGGCGAAAGCACCAAGAGCCAGCTTCGGGGCCTGCGCGACAACCCCGAGCACCTCCACTTCCTCTGCTCCCTGTTCGCCTTCAGCGAGTACCTGAGCGAGGTCGCCATCACCTATCCAGAATACCTCGAATACGTCCTCAGACATAGCCGCCTCAATCACGAAAAGACGCTCGAACGGTACCGCGAAAGCCTCGGCAAATGGCTAGAGGGGGTCGACGACCGTGAGCAGCGGCGGCTGGCGATGACCCGTTACAAAAAGCGCGAGCTGCTTCGCATCGGCATTCGTGACATGCGCGAGATTGGCTCCACACAGGAACTCTGCCACGAGCTGTCGAATCTGGCCCAAGCGATCATCGAGGACACCTATGATATCGTCATGCGCGAGGCCACGGAGCGATACGGCACCCCCCAGAGCGGCGAGGGCGACGAGGCATCAACCCCCGGATACTGCGTCTACGCCATGGGGAAATTCGGAGCTGGCGAGCTGAACTTCAGCTCAGACGTCGATCTCGTATTCGCATACGGAGAAGAGGGTACCACCACAGGTGTTCCGGAACCTCACTCGCCCAAGATCATACGGAAAATTTCCAACCACGAGTTCTTTAACTACGTTTCGCGCACTCTGTCCACGTTCCTCTCCGGCTACACCGAAGAAGGATTCTTGATGCGCGTCGATGCGCGGCTGCGTCCCGACGGCGACAGCGGTCCGCTCTCGCGCTCGCGCTCGGCGTATTCTGCATACTTTAGCGGGCACGCCGCGCTGTGGGAGAAGATCGCCTGGCTCAAGGCGCGCCCCGTCGTCGGCTCGCCGAAGCTCGCCGAGGCCTTCGATCCCATCGTGGAGCAGTTCGTTTACTCCAACAACCGCGCCGAAGATCTGCTCCCTGAAGTCGCCCGCCTGAAACGTCGCATCGATCACGACGCGCTTTCCCAAGACTCCCGCGAGTTAGACATCAAACGTGGCGTCGGCGGGATTCGCGAAATCGAGTTTATCGTCTGTGCCCTACAACTTCTTAACGGCGAAAAGCACCACGCCCTTCGCATCCGCCCCACTCTCGAAGCGATGGATGTTGAGGTTGAGCTTGGGCTGATGACTGCCGAAACGGCGCGAAAACTCCGCAGCGCTTACCTCCTGTTTCGCCGAATTGAGCACACCCTGCAGATGATGCACGAGAGTCAGACCCACCGCATGCCCCAAGACCGTCACGCCCGAGAGGCTCTGGCATTGCGTTGCGGATTTCTCGAACCCGACGACTTCGAGCGGACACTGGCCGAGTACCGTCAGTTCGTTCGCACGGAATTCGAGAAGACCTTCGACGAGGAGACTCCCGCTGGTTCGCTCACGATAACCGATTACCTCTTTGGCGAGCGCGAACCGGGTCCCGAGTTCTTCGAGATGCTTCGCCCAGCTGGCCTCGGTGACGCCGACGGCTATCGGCTGCTGCGCACCCTCGCAGTCGGAACTCGCGAGTTCTCGCCCAGCGCGCAGGGGCAGGTCGCCTTCGCCCGGCTCGTGCCCCTCCTCCTCGAAGAATTGCGCGATGTCGCCCAGCCGCGACAGGCCATTCGTCATTTCGATCTATTGCTCCGCGCCGCCATGGGCTACACACACATCTACAACCTGTGCCTTTCTCACCGGCCGATCCTCAAGCTCTTCATGAGAACCCTCGGCTTCGGCCCGCTTCTCGGCAGGCTCCTGATCGCCCACCCTGAATGGCTCGACGAAGTTTTCCTCGTCGATGGGCTTCAGGAAACCCGCACCGAGCGCGTGCTCCGCGAGGCGCCGCTGATCGAAAGCCACCTCGACGCAGATGAAAACCTCCGCCGCATCAGGCTCTTCAAACACCTGGAAGCGTTCCTTATCTCCACTCAGGAAGTCCTCGCCGTTACCGACTCAACAAACGCCGCTCGTCGCATGACGCTACTGGCCGAGGCGACTCTTCAGGCCGTCGCCAAGCTGGCCCTCACCGAAGTGCTCAGACCCGTCGGCGAAACCGAGCTGCCTGTCTGCTGGGCCGTTATCGGGCTGGGTGGACTCGGCGACGGTCAAGTCCACCT